>CALMMI010000541.1 GCA_937868245.1 uncultured Ignavibacteria bacterium
GTTTGAATGCAAATATACATCTTATTTTACTGTCCAGTTTTTGGGGGTAACTTCAGTCAAAGGGAAAAACCTTTGATAGAGTATTAATTTACCCAACAGCCGCTATGGAAAAATGGATTTATAACAATTCAGAAAATTTGGCATTCTCGGCTAAAGCAAAATTCTATGTAGGTATCACAAGAGCAAAATACAGTGTTGCGATTGTTTCTAATTACTCAGATGATACTATTATCGAAGGTGTTCATTTATATAACTTAACGAAGTAAACAAAATGTCCCCCATATTCTTTGCTAATCAATCAGAATTCCGAGCATGGTTAGAAAAAAACCATACAGCAGAAACTGAACTACTTGTCGGCTATTATAAAGTAGGCACAGGTAAGCCGAGCATGACATGGTCAGAATCCGTTGACCAAGCCCTTTGCTTCGGATGGATAGACGGTGTTCGCAGGTCGGTGGACTCGGAAAGCTATTGCATACGTTTTACTCCAAGAAAGCCAACGAGTATATGGAGCGATATCAATATCAAAAAAATGGAAGAACTTACGAAAGCAGGATTGATGCAACCGGCAGGGCTTGCAATATTTGAAAAAAGAAAAGAAGACAAATCCAGCTATTATACCTTAATTAAAGAGAAACTGGAATTACCTGAAGAATATGAGAAGAAATTCAAAGAAAATCCCAAAGCTTGGGAGTTTTTTATAAAACAACCTCCATCCTACCGGAAAGTTATTATTTACCGCATTGTGAGTGCCAAACAAGAAGCAACTCGCATGTCACGATTAAAAGCAGTTATAGAAGCAAGTGAGCAGCAAAAACGTATGTAATAGTCAATCACCCCTACCCCACAGAACTTCAAATAATAAATTTAATTCAATGTAAAAAATAATTTGCGTAACCAAACAGTTACGCTTATATTTGTAACCATTCAGTTACACAACTAATAATTACACTCATGAGAAGAGATGTTTTTCTTGCAATTTCCGACCCTACACGAAGAGAAATAATTAACATGCTTGCGCGTAAGACCCTAAATCTGAACGCAGTAGCAGAAAATTTTACAATAAGCAGACCTGCCATTTCTAAACACATCAAGATTCTTACTGAATGTGGACTCATCATCATTTTTCAACAAGGACGCGAGCGATACTGTAAAGTAAAATTAGACAAATTACAAGAAGTATCAGAATGGATTGAACAGTACAAAACATTCTGGACAAACAAATTGGATGCTCTGGAATTACATTTAGCCAAGCAGGATAACAATATTACGTAACATTAACAATTGAAAAGGAATACAATGAACAATCAGCCACTTGTTTTTGAACGGGTGTACAAAGCTCCTATTGAAAGGGTTTGGAGAGCTATTACAGACAAAAACGAAATGAAGGAATGGTACTTTGATTTGAAGGAATTTAAACTTGAAGTAGGTTTTCAATTTGAATTCATGGGTTGCGGCAAAGACGAGTCAATAAAGTTTGTGCATAAATGCGAAATAACCGAGATAATTCCGGGTGAAAAACTAACGTACAGTTGGCGTTATGATGGATACCCCGGCAATTCATTTGTAACATTTCAATTGGTAAAGCAAGACGTTAACAGCACATTACTTCGATTGACACATGTTGGTCTGGAAACATTCCCGATGGATACCTTGCATTTTGCACAGAACAATTTTGTTGAAGGATGGAATAAAATACTGGGTACCGACTTAACGAATTATCTTTCTAAAACAGAATAAATCCTAAGCTCCTGCATTATATACATCCAAATAGGCAACTATTTTTTTAACATTATTTAGTATCAGAAGGAATACAATGAGCAATCAGCAAGTTGTTGTAGAGCGAATCTATAAAGCTCCAATTGAAAAAGTTTGGAGGGCAATCACAGATAGAGACGAAATGGAAGAATGGTATCTAAACTTGAAGGAATTCAAGGTGGAAGTCGGATTTGCTTTTGAGTTTACAGGAGGTGAAGAAGGCGGTACGCAATATCTGCATAAATGTGTGATAACAGAAGTTGTTCCAGGTCAGAAACTGACATATAGCTGGCGTTTTGAAGGTTATCCCGGAAATTCTTTTGTAACATTTGAACTTAGCAAACAAGATGCTAACGGTACAATGCTCCGAATAACACATAAGGGACTCGAGACCTTCCCGACTGATATTCCTGATTTTGAAATAAAGAACTTCTTTACAGGCTGGGATCATCTTATCAATATCATTTTAAAAGAACATCTTGAGAAAAGCATAGATTAAATATCACAACAAACATCCATTAAAACATACAAGCAACTATTTACATTTGTTACAATTGAGGTGTGCTATGAACAATCAACCACTTGTTTTTGAACGGGTTTATAATTCTCCAATCGACAAGGTTTGGAGGGCTATTACAGATAAAGATGAGATGAAAGAATGGTATTTCGATTTATCTGAATTTAAGGCAGAAGTTGGGTTTGAATTCGAGTTTTCCGGTGGTGCGGAAGACGGTATCCAATATCTTCATAAATGTGTTATTACAGAAGTAGTACCTCTGTCTAAACTTTCATATAGCTGGAGATACGAAGGCTATCAAGGGAATACTACTGTTTCCTTTGAACTTTTCCAACACGGAGATGATACTAAGCTACGGCTCACTCATGTTGGATTGGAAACGTTACCTGCTATAGATGATTTTGCACGTGTAAACTTCATCGGTGGCTGGAATGAATTTATCAATATCAGGCTTAAAGAATATCTTGAAAAACAGTAAACGGCATATATTCTAATTCTCATATAACTATAATTCAGTTTGGTATAGAATATCCCTGTAGAGGAACTTTCACGCAGTATTAATACTCAGCAACGTTTGGGAATACATTCCAAAGTAATAATCTGCATTATTTATTTGCAACAGATTCACGTTCATGTCCAGAATTAAAAAACTCATTCGTCTTTATATACATTTCATTTCTTATTACAAATCTTAAAAGGATTAATCAATGAATTATTCAATCAAACATCTTTTTCATATCAACGCTCCGCGCGAGAAAGTATATGAAGCAATTTCTACTATCGATGGACTCTCCAAATGGTGGACAACCAAAACGTCAGGTAATCCTGAAGTAGGCGGTATAATAAACTTTGGCTTCGGTGAGCATCAAGGACCGAACATGAAAGTTACCAAACTTGTTCCTAATGAAAATGTTACATGGGTAGGAGTACCCGAATCACATGGGTGGGAAGATCATATTTTCACGTTCGCTTTAGATGAGAATGAAGGAAAAACACGGGTTCGTTTTTCACATTCCGGCTGGACAGAACAAGACGATTTTTATGCAAGCTGCTGTTTCAGCTGGGCAAGATATATGGAAAGCCTTCGTCAGCTATGCCAAACAGGACGTGGTGAAGCCTTCGGGAGCGATGGATATAGAAGATAATATTGCAGTGTAGTACAACCTGTTAATTGTTAACGAAAAAAACCATCTTTTCCTTTTTAATGGGAAAGATGGTTTTTTCTTTTTGTGATAGAGTCTGTTCTATTGATGCGTTTGTATTCATTAACTTGAACAATAATCCACACGTAAAAAGCAGGATGATACACATCAAGGCACACTAGCTTAAACATCAGATGGCTGTAACTCACAAGGTGTTAGAATTATCATTTATTGTTTGATGTTACCGTCGTCGGCAATAAATCCCTTTCTTGTCTTTACATTCATTTTGTAATAAAAATACTTGCATTTATTGTAAAGAAAATTGCTTAGTTTTGTCAAATACTTGTTGCTTTCTTTTAATTGTTTTGAATTGTAATACAAATAAGTTACTTGCAAAAGCGAACGGTCAGTTTAATACCAATTAAGATTATCTCTATAGTATAGTTATCACACTCATTTTTTTCATTATTCAAAGAGGATACCCGTTATGAAAAACCTCAGGATAGTACCATTTCTAATTCTAATGTTATGGTTAGGATGTACCCCCGACACCTCTGTAGCACCTTCCAAATACAGTGAATACGAGCCAATTCTAGCAGATAGAAGCGTCTTGAACACCATTGTGTTTATGGAAGCCAAACCTATTATTACTACCGGCAAAATCTATTCGTATCAAAACTATGTTTTGATTAACGAATTGGATAAAGGTTATCATGTAATTGATAATTCAGATCCAACTGATCCAAAAAACATAGGTTTCCTGTCAATCCCGGCAAGTAGGGATGTTGTTATTCGTAGCGGAATACTTTACTGCAATAGTGCAAATGATCTCGTTTCCTTAGATATTTCCAATATAAACCAACCAAAAATACTCGGAAGAACAGAAAATGTTTTCCCTGTCCAAGAACCACCCGACAACCTGCCTTTAGACCCCGAATACCTTGCCAATAACCGTCCGGCAAATACTGTTGTAATTGAATGGAGGAAACGCTAATGAAAACTATTACTATAATTCTCGTTCTTTTAGTTTCCGCATTGACATTCTCCTCTTGTGAAACAAACAGCTCATCAACTTCCGAAAGTTCTTCAAACTCAGGAAATGGGAATGGCACCGGAAACAGCGGTTCTACTGCACAATTTATTATATCGGATCATTATCTTTATACAGTAGATAAAACAACGCTGCGGTTGTTTGACCTTAGTGCAGGCACTGCTAAATTTTTACGGGAAATTCCTGTAGGATTTTCAATCGAAACCATCTTTGCACTTGGAAATACACTCTTCCTCGGTGCAAGTGACGGCGTTCATATCTACGATATTACTTCCAGAGAAGCCCCCCAGTTTCTTTCTACATATCAGCATATTGTAAGTTGCGACCCAGTGGTTGCCGACCAGAGTTTTGCTTATTGCACTCTCAGTACCGGAAGAACCCGTTGCTCTCGGGGAATAAACTCGCTCGACATTATTGATATTAATGATTTACATTCTCCTTTTTTAGTGCAGTCTTTTCAGCTATCTAATCCGCAAGGTTTAGGATTAGTCGGGACTAACAGGTTGGTAGTTTGTGATAATGGATTAAAACTTTTTGACATATCAGAACGATCCAGAGCCAAACTCTTGAATAAAAGTACAGTAGCCAATGCGTATGATATCATTCCAAATGGGAATACATTCACGGCAGTAGTTCCAGGAGGATTTTCAAATTTCAAAATAGATAATGATTCCATCCAATTAGTAGGGAAATTAATCTATAAATGAAACTGAAATTATCCCTGATTTTATTTTTTTTGTCGATTCCATTGGTAACGAGCAGAGCGGCTGAAAAGGATACACTTTCACCATTTTATTTGGTTTCATTCCATCCATTGCAAATTTATGGCAATGGAATAAAATTCGAATTTGAACGAAGATTGCCAAACAGTCATGTTTCATTGTCAGTTTCACCTGAATTCTATTTCGGCAGAATTGATGGTGCTAAGGACAATCTTTTACTTGGCGCAAATCGAGATACCGTGGAAGTATTGGGTTTTGGAATTTGTGCGGCAGCCCGTGCCTACGCTAGCAACAACCCAAGGCGGGGTGATATGGAGAATCCTGTTTCTAACTTTTATCTCTATGGTTCACTCGAATTCCGTTCATTCGGTTTGGACTATACAGGTAAGTCTTGGACACTTGAACATGAAAACGGTATTGACATCTACCGCCTGAAAAGCACAAAACTTCATAACAGCATACTGCGGATAAACTCAAATATCGGGATTGGGAATACGATTTTCTTTGGTAATGAATTTTTTATCGATCTTTTTGTATATGCCAGAGTATGTAAAGCCTTTGAGAATCCAAGCTCATTAGAGAATGTCCCCTACACCGACGGATTTTTTACCATGACCGGTAATTCACTTGGTATGGGTTTTAGGTTCGGACTTATGTTCAATTAAAGGTAAAGTTTTTGACACATACATCTTGGTATGGTTAGTAAGCCGGAAGAGCATGTTTCTTCCGGCTTTTTTATATGTACACAAAATATAATTTGGAAGAAGCCGTGATTTGCAGTAACTTCGTTTGTTACCACTGTTCAAAATAAATGCAGAAATGTATGAACCTTTATAGAGTTATTCTTCCTGTTACAGATATTACAAAAGCAGTTACATTTTACTCCTTTGTTTTAGGACAAAGCGGCAAAAGGGTATCATCAGGTAGGCATTATTTTGATGTAGGCGGGACAATCTTAGCGATTTACGACCCGATTGCCGATGGAGACGATATACAAAAAGAGTGGTCTTTTAATGAAAATCAGTATATCTATATTTCTACCGATACACTGGAAGATGTTCATCAAAAAGTAAAACAATCAGAATGTTCACATGTAGATGAAACAATCGAAACGATGCCTTGGGGTGAGCGGTTGTTTTATGCAAACGATCCTTTTGGAAACCCAATATGTTTTGTAGATCAGCAAACAGTTTTTAGAGGGTGACACGTTCTATAAATTTCAATAGATTATCGTTCATTGCGCTACCTTTACATTGATAGTGCATAAATACTTGCTTTCATTAGCTCTGCACCTGATATCATCCATTATATTTAAAATCTTGTACTTATTATCACACAAGGAAGTAACCAACCTTGCTACTTTTCCTTGTTGTCACTACCGTAGTATGAAAATTCTCAACAATGACCTTCGGAAAGAAGTCTGATGACCATTAGTGATTCTTTACCTTCAATTTATTCTAAAATCGATTCGATAAACAAGGAAGCAACCCGCTTATCTACCGACAATCAATTGGATAAAGCCCTTGAAACTTGTATTGAAGCGTACAATATGTCCTTGCAGAATGAGTATCAGCTTGGGGCAGGTTGTGCTTTATGTATAAAAGGAAAAATATATTTTAAATTGGTGCGCTACGACGAAGCCCTTGCTGCATTCCACCAGTCAGTTGAAATCTCACAGGATATTGCTAACCCTTCTGAACTTGCCCGCGCTCTTTCCGGAATAGGTGCTGTGTACTACTCAACCGGTAGAATTCAGGAAGCGGTAGAAGAGTTTTTGAAGGGATATACCGTTCTCGAACTTGCTGGAAATGTAAAAGAAGGTCTCTTGATGATAAGTAATATTGTCCCCTGCTATAATATGCTAGGAGAATTTTATATTGCAATTCAATTTGCTGAAAAACAATTGGCACTTGCCAGACTCTATAATTTGAACAAGTATATCACCAATGCTTTAAGTGGATTAGGCGAATTATATTTCCATATAGCGGACTACGCGACCTCACTAACATATTCAAATGAAGGTTTAGCTCTTGCCATTGAAATAAATGATATACACGCCCAGGGGAATCTATTGGCTAATATTGGTGCTGTCTATTATCTTTTAGATAATTATACAAGTGCACTCGATTACATGATGAGAAGTATTGCAGTAGCCGAAAAATTGAAAGACAACAAGCATCTGACTTCAATTTTTAACTATGTATGCTGTGTGTACGGTAAAATGAAAAATGGCTCGTTAGCACTGGATTATGCCATGAGGGCATTGTCAATTGATGTTGCTCATGGTGATCCGGTTGGTGAAGCATATACATTACACAACATTGCCTGTGTATTTGAACAAAGCGGAGATATACATACAGCTCTGGAGTACGCGCAGAAAAGCAGAGCCCTATTACATAACTCATCTATCAAAGAAGCGGAAGCAGAAACATTACTTCTTATCGCAAAATGTTATGAAAAACTAAATGACAGCTCAGCAGCGTTAGACTATGCAAAAGATGCACTCGCCATTGCCGAGAAAATCAATTCACACACGTTACTTCAATCTTCATTGCGTCACTTGGAATCAATATCTGAACTAAGTGGTGATAACAGTGCACAGGCCCACTACTCAAGACGGCTTTCAGCAGTTTCAAAAATAATAACCAAGGAAGAACAGCGAAAAAACGCAGAGAAACTATTGCTTGAAGCTCAAATAAAAAA
This sequence comes from uncultured Ignavibacteria bacterium, assembly GCA_937868245.1. Classification (GTDB taxonomy): domain Bacteria; phylum Bacteroidota; class Ignavibacteria; order Kapaibacteriales; family UBA961; genus JADJXV01. The sequence continues at coordinate 7,894 of CALMMI010000541.1, forward strand.
AACAAGAGAACAAGCAGAGATGCTGATTGCCGCCTCAAACTCATCGCTCTCTACAGACTTCCTAAACAAAACAAACACATTAAGACAGCAAGGGTTTGCTTTAACAACCACAACTATTCATACCGGCACAAAAAAAACCAAAACGAATACAGCAGTAGTGGTTCAAACCTTTGGTCACTTCTCTGTTACAATTGGCAACCGGCAACTTACAAGTGATGATTGGCAACGGAAAAAAGCACGCGATATATTTAAAATTTTACTTATAAATCACCGCAAATCTGTAACCATTGATGAGCTGATTGACTTTCTCTGGTCAGATTCAGGAAGCAAAAATCTGATACCGACTCTTTGGAATTCAGTTTCGTATATTCGCAAAGCACTTGAGCCGGACTTAAAACCGCATACTCCTTCATCCTATATTAAAATTTCGGACAAATCATATATGTTGGATTTAGGAACTGATGTTTCCATTGATTTTCTGCAATTCAAAGAAATATTGGCTTCAGCCCGCCAAGAAAAGAATATAGATGTTAAAATGAGCTTACTTGAACATGCAATAGCTCTTTATAATGGAGAATTTCTAAAAGAGGACTCTTTTGAAGAATGGGCAAGTTTTGAACGTGAGTCCATGAAAGAACTTTATCTTGATGCCACTATTGAAGCAGGAAATTATTACTTGCAAAAATCAAGGATAGCTGATGCTGTACTTTATGCACGAAAGGCAATTGAGGCTGATAAGGTCTATGAAGACGGATATAAGCTACTGTTTACTGCCCTATCTAGCAATCAGCAGATTTCCGAGTTGGCGAAAGCATGGAAACTATGCCAACAGGCATATAAAAAAGAGTTTGGAGCTACACCTCCTAAGTTTTTAGAAAAACTTACACAACAATAATTATTATCAACATATTGAGATTTAGGTATTTATCAGAAATGGCCACAACGATTTCAGAACCCCCGAATATCAAATTGATGATTGACGAGCTTAACAAGAAGGCAATGAACGTTACTGATTCCGGCAAACCTGAAGAAGCCCTTGAACTCAGTAATGAAGCTCTAAAACTTTCAATTGCAAACGGATACCGTTATGGTACTGCCCGTGCATTATGGAACAAGAGTTGGGCACTATGCGAATTGCTTTTTTTTGATGAAGCTCTTGAAGCACTTCACGAATCAGGTGAGATTTTTCAGGAGATTGGCGATTCACACGGTATCGCTCGCGTTCTGCAAGGTATAGGGAATGTTTATTTTACCACAGGTCGCATTCAGGAGTCGTTAGAAGAATATTTAAACGCATTTGCAGTCCTTCAGCTTGCCGGACTTGAAAAGACGGCACTCGGACTTTTAGGCAATATTGCATATTCCTATAAATTACTTGGTGAGTATTTATACGCAGTAGAATATTCACAGAAACAACTTGTACTTGCAAAATCTCTTAATCAAGATTTCTATGCTGCGGAGTCTCTCAACAGTTTGGGGAATTCATATTTCCATTTAGCAGATTATGCAACATCCCTAACTTATTACAATGAAGGACTGGAGATAGCAACTCGCGCAAAAGATCTCAATACCGAAAGCTGGATTACAGGCAACATAGCATCGGTTTATCTACAATTGGATAATTACACAGGTGCTCTCGATTTGATGATGCGAAGCACTGCTATTGCTGAACAAATCAAAGACCAGCGACATCTTGCATTTTGCTTGAATCAAATCTGCTCCATCTACAGGAAAATGAATAATGATTCGCTTGCATTATCGTATGCAATGCGGTCGTTAGGCCTATATACAGGTTTGGCAGACAAGGTTGGGGAAGCTAACGTTTTGCTTAATATCGCTAGGATTTTTGATCAAAACGGCGACGCTGCTACTGCATTAGATTATGCAGGCAAAAGCTATTTGTTAAATCACGATACCTCCGCCAAAGAAGGAGAAGCCGAAGCATTGCTTTTAATGGCAAGAAGTAATGAAAAATGTAATAATCATGAAGCAGCACTGGAATATGCCCAAAAAGCACTTGAGATTACCGAAAGTATTAACTCCCACACACTCTTACAAAGTGCTCTCAGCCAACTTCAATCTATTTCAAATGTAATAGGTGATACAACTGCTGCTGCACATTTCTCAAGACGTCTTGCCGCTACTTCCAAAATCATTGCCAAAGAGGAACAACGGAAGAACGCCAAGAATCTCATGATAGAAGCTCAGCTTCAAAAGACGAGACAGCACGCTGAAATGCTTATGGCTTCATCGAACAGTTCACTCTCAGACGATTTTTTGAAAAGAACAGATTCTATAAAGCAACAGGGTCTTGTGCTTGCAACCCCTGCGATTCCAAACTCCACATCAAAAACAAAGTTATCGCCCCCGGTAATTGTAGAAACGTTCGGACATTTCTCGGTAAAAATTGGGAACCGTGAACTTACAACTGAAGACTGGCAGCGAAAAAAAGCGCGAGACATTTTCAAAATATTGCTCATGAACCATCGCAAATCAGTATCAGCCGAAGAACTTATTGATACACTTTGGCAAGATGCCGCAGGCAGAAACCTGATTCCGACACTATGGAACTGTGTTACCTATATTAGAAAAGCCCTCGAACCGGATATTATGCCGCGCCAACCTTCGGCATACATTAAAATTGTCGGTAAAAATTATATGCTTGATCTGGGTACAAATGCAGAAATTGATTTTCTACTCTTCAAAGATTGCATAGTAAAAGCTCAAAAACAGACAGAAATCCCCATAAAAATTCAATTGTACGAGCAAGCGACTGAACTTTACAGAGGTGATTTTCTTAAAGAAGATTCTTTTGAGGAATGGTCAAGTTTTGAACGCGAAACACTTAAAGATCAATACATCAATGCAATCCTTGAAATCGGTAAGTACTATTACAAGCATGAAAACATTACCGGTACAATAATTCATGCTAAAAAAATCCTTGAAATCGATCAAATTCAGGAGAATGCTTACGAATTGCTTTTCAAAGCATTAGCTACCACCGGTAATTCGCACGAACTTGAAAAATCCTGGTCTCAATGCCAGGCAGCATATAAGCGTGAATTACTATCAAAACCACCAAAATTCTTAGCTGCTCTTATTGCACAATAAGATTGTTGAATAATTGTGATACATTTCA
>CALMMI010000542.1 GCA_937868245.1 uncultured Ignavibacteria bacterium
GGGGGGGAGTCTATTATCACTTGCAATTGGCTCGAGATGCTGAATTTACACAAAAGGTATTTGAAGATTCTTTATTACTGGTTATTGCCAAACCGTTAAAAACATTACCTGCACTTACAGAGTTTTTCTGGAGAGTCAGAACCAGAGTTACATCAGGTGCAAGCGACTGGTCTGATACATGGAGTTTCAAGACGGGTGAGGCTGCTACGGCAGTACATGAAGACAATGAAACAGGGATGGCAGTACGTATTTCTCCTCAACCATCAAACGGTGTATCATTTATGGAATTGCAATTGCCTCTTGCATCTGAGGTTACAGTGTCAATTTCGGATTTACTTGGTCGGGTTGTGTTAGAAATCCCCTACAATACATTTGAAGCAGGGAAGCATTCTATTCCGATTGTGTTACAGATGAAGGGGATGTATTCTTGTAAGGTGAGGGTTGGTGAGCAGGTGATTACGAAGATTTTTGTGTATTGATAACCGATGTTTACTTAGAGGTCAAGTCAGTTGTTACAACTGCCTTTCAGTAAAGACGCTTAAAAGGAAGGTCGGTTGTAGCAACCGACCTGACCTAAAATATTTTTGCATCCGAAGACCTTGAAGGTTTTCGAAAACCTTCAAGGTCTAAATTAATACGTATCAATGCACAGCGTTAATCAACAAACCTGACCTAAATTAAAACGGTGCTGTTACCCCCAAGCCCCATCCAAAATTCCCCGATCCAAGATTACCCACGCCCCAGCGCGCATCAAACCGCAAGAAAATTACATTGCTGATAAATGTAGGTATTCTTCCCAATCCAAAACCTATCTCGGAGTACCAGTCTTTATTGGTTGGCAAATAACCGATTGATTGGTACGAACGCCAGCGTCCACTAGCTCCCGCAGCAATGATTTCTATTCCACGACCCTCGTAAAGCGGCAAACCGACACTGCGCCATAGTATATCAGTAAGATTAATTTCAGCATTGGTTGTAAAGAAGTCCGTACCACCGTAAATACCGATGGATGGCGAAGCCATGTTTCCAAATACGGTTGCCTGTATCAATTGTACCTTCTGACGGAATTGATATTGAATCGGAATATCCCCGCTTGTTGCACCTGCAGCCACTTGCAACCGTAATGACATAGGAGAGTAGCCTGTAGGGATAAGCGGAAGTATCGTTTCAATCGATGCTTCTGCCGAACGGAATGGAATATTTCGATTATACTCCTCTCCATACAAACCACTTAGCTTTACTTCAAGCTGAGGTCTGCCGGTAAACCCGAATGAACTGACATTCCCTAACTGTACGCTCACGGTGGCAGTTTGGTATGAGCCGTCAATAATAGTCGGGTTAGGTCTCCATCCACCTTCCTTGAAAATTGAACGGGAAGCAAGGTTTGTTGTAGAGAATTGGCGTGATTGCTCATAAACTCCATTCCATTGCATTCCAGCAATAGGAAGTGTAAAACCGGCATTAAATCCATCATTACGGAAATAATCGTAATAATCCCTATGTTCAAAGGATGCAGCAATTGTATTGACAATAGGTGAGTACGTCCTATCGGACGAAGTACTGTTAAGCTGAGAGAATAGATTGCCGAATACAGATATTTTATGAGATGCATCCAAATAATACCTTGCTCCAACTTCACCTACAAACCTGTGGATTCCAAGTGAATAGCCAGCGTTTGCATCCATTTCGATAGAATTATATGTAAACCTGGCTATTCCGTTAACTGTTGAACTACCTACTCGGTTGAAGTCAATCATTGGCTCAAAACTAAATTTGAGCGGAGTATCGCCTGTTGTATCAATTGGGTTTGCAATCACTATACTATCTATTCGGTGGTATATTTCTTTTTCACGGTCTGTAAGTTCTTGAAGTGAATTTTCTTCCCAAAATTCTGTTTTGGATGAATCTGCTGTGGGGGCAACAGTAATTCGCGGTTTATCAGAATCGAAAATTGAATCGGGGATTGGTTCGTTTAGTTTTACGTCCGAATATATGCTTGTTGCTGTGAAATCCGCACCAAATTCAACAAATCCTTTCAAGACGTCCACTTGAGCTTTCGCTGTGGTTCTGAGGTACATTGGTTGCCAGATTTCTTTTTGAATTTCCTCGAACTTCTGTACAAAACGTAGATTCTTTACAAATGAAAGGGCTGTGGTTTCACTAGGTGAAAGGTCGGCTTCCACAAGATTGTATGTTCCTTCTATAATTTTCAAAGTACCTTTGAATGCAGGGAAAACTTCAGATTTTGGCTCTACTTTAATTACATACACGAATTTATCACCTAATGTAGTACGTTCGAGAAGTGTAAATTTATAGCGGTCGAACGGGTCTTTTGAAAGAGGAGAGAGGATATCCGCACTTACAATTTTGATTGACTCATCATAAAAACTTATAAAATTCCCGATTGCAACAAGGTTTTGCTGTTTGTCCATATTGGCAGTTTGTCTGCGTTGGAGTATTTCAGCATGGTAGAGTTTATTTACATTATCTCTATAAACTTTAGAGAACGTTTCTGCGATAAAAAAAGAGTTTCTTTCATCAAGACCACCATCCTTTGAACTAATATCTATCGAGCCACCACGACCTTGTACTTTGTTTCTGCTGTTACCCCGTACATTACCACCCGGCAGATTATCCAAACCTTTTCCGTTAAACTCCAGATTTAATTTCGAGTAGAGTGAACCAGTAAACGTAGAGATTTTCTTCAGGTTTTCCTCTTTCCGTTCAATTGCCCTTTTGATTACATTATCAGCATCAATATCTGCCGTAACTTGAACTGATTGGAGTTTGAGAGCAGATGGTTTGAGTTGAACATCAAGAGTGGTAGTTTCTTGTGTGATGGCAAGAGTGCGTGTTTGATAACCTAGAGATTTAACTTCAACTGAATATTTTCCTTTAGGGAGAGCAATTCTAAAGAAACCGGTTACACCTGAATATGTCCCCAACCGTGTGTCAATTACCCTGAGTGAAGCCCCAGCTATGGGTTGCTTTGTATCACCGTCGGTAACTGTTCCCTGAATTGTGAAGGTGGATTCTGCTGCGTTGGTGAATTGATGCGATATTCCGGCAAAACATGTAATGATAATTATAGCAAGCGAGAATTTAGTGGGCAGTAGTTTCATATTTACTTCATTACGGTTAAAAAAATAGTGCTGATTTTGGGGCAGCACTACGATTGAAGATAGATGATGTTTCACTCAAAGAATTAATCCGGTAAAAGGTATGTTTTGAGATGGAAATATATAACGGAATATTTATTTCACACCCAATAATTCCACTTCGAATATTAAGGTAGATTTACCGGGAATTGGTCCGTAATCGTTGTTTCCATATCCTAATGACGGTGGAATTACCAATTTTCTTTTTCCTCCGACTTTCATTTTAGGAATACCCTGGTCCCACCCTTTAATAACTTGACCTTCTCCCAAAACGAACGAAAATGGTTTGTTTCTATCGTGGGATGAGTCAAATTTCACCCCATTGGTGAAAGTTCCTGTATAATGAACAGATACGGTATTACCAAAAACCGCCTCTGCGCCTGTTCCGACAACTAAATCAGTAATTTCCAATGTACCCTCCGGCTCTTCTGAATTTGAGCAATTTGTTAATAGAAATGCGAATAAAACTAAAGGCAATATAAATATAATTTTCATAAGTTATTCCTTGACAATGAAATTTTGGGAAATTATTTTACCTGAACCCAGTTGCAATATACAATGATAAATTCCATTAGGCAAAGAAGGAATAGGAAATTTAGTGTAAGAGTCTTCAAGATTACCTTTTACACAAACCTCTTGCCCAAGAATGTTAAATATATGGATGGAGTATTTTTCCGAATGTGGGAGGTTAATGGCAATATGCCCTTCACCTATAACAGGATTGGGAGTTATCTGCATAATAGAGTTTTCGCGGAAAAAGTTTTCATCATAAGTACCTACCTTATCGGAAATTGTGATATAGTTATTTTTTACAATGGCTTCGGTAGTAGAATCCCCTCCTGTTTCAGAAGGGCATATTGAACGAAGGGTTACAGTGTATTTTCCTGAGTTAAGATAAACATGTTTTGGATATTGATCTGTAGAACGAGTGCCATCACCAAAATCCCATTCATATCTGCATTTGCTATTCACGGGGATGCTTGTATTGAAAAACTGGACTGTATCAGTTTTTGAGAGAGGTGCCTTACCGAACGGAGCTTCAAAACCCATTGATTTAATGATTGGAAGAGTAGGGACTTCCCACATTGCGACAATACCGCTTAAATCACCAATGACTACTTTACTTCCATCCTGAGAAATTGCAATCGAACTTACTGTATTATTTGCTTTGAAGTAATGTACAAACGATTTGGTTTGGAGGTTGAATACTGCTATAGTATCTGATTTGGGATACATAACAAGTAAATGAACACCATCAGGGAACGGCTCAAATGTTTGAGCGGAAAGTAGGGGGAGTGAATCTATTTTCATAGTATCTGCAAAGCTCCAAATCGCATCGTTTGTGAAACTGTGGTAACGGTCAGGGGAGTGACGGAGGGTAGTTCCTTTGGTAGGAAAGGATGAAATGAAATCAAAAGTGTAATTATGTATCCAATTTACTTTGTTTGACGCAATAACAAAATATGAATTAGTATTAAATTGCAAACCACCCTGCATAGAATACACG
>CALMMI010000543.1 GCA_937868245.1 uncultured Ignavibacteria bacterium
TCCCTACTTCAATACCTTGAACGAATCAAAGAAACTCTTGGTATCAACTGCCTCAATAAGAGCTTTATTGGAGGAAGTAAAGCCAAATTGGTAAACACGAGGTTTGGCAAATACCAATTCAAATCTCCAATAAGATGTTGTATCACCACGGGAGATTGTTGTAAAATAGGAGGTTCTTGTAGGCAGACCATCACGCATAAGTTTATATTTACGTGTTAACTTCCCGTTCATATTCGAGATGATACGCATTTGTGTGGTATCAATAACAGCAGAAATATCTTTTCCCTGCAAAGAATCCGACGGATAGTCGTAGTATCCGACCATACAACTGCTTTTCTTTGTATCCATCAGATACGCATAGAACATTGTTGCGCCAAAATCCGTGTTTATAAATTGACTGTCAACCGTCGGTGCGGTAAAACCTACAGGAAGGGTAACTTTGAATTTTCCGGCAGTTGAGGTAAGAACTTCACGTTTAGCTGTAGGTTTGCCGGCTTCAACAACCACTAAACATGAAACAAAAAACAGAATGAACGTACTGATAAATAATTGCTTGCGTGTTAATTTCATAGAGGACTCCGCTATACTTGAATGAAGTGAATTCGTTGCAAATTTACAGGTTTTTTGTGAGGAAACATACAATTCAGAATAAATATTTTTAAGAAAATTTTCAAAAAAGTAAGAAAAAGTTTTGAAGTTTTGAAACTTAGCCTTATTTTTGTGTTCGGTTAAAATGAATTCCGACTTAGCTCAGCTGGTTAGAGCATCTGACTGTTAATCAGAGGGTCCACAGTTCAAGTCTGTGAGTCGGAGCATAGATAAGCCCATTGTAAGTTAATAACTTATAATGGGCTTTCTTCGTTTTAAATTACCTGGATTTTCTATTAATACGCACTTATTGCACCCGTAACCTTACCAAATAGTAATGTTATATCTACAACGGCTATTTGAATAAGAAATATCAGTTTTTGCAACATTCCAAAGAATCCATACAGAGTTTAACAACTTGTTGTATATTTGCTTTAGTGTAAACAAAGAGCTAATGATTAGATGGAAAATCTAAAGAATTTGGCAAACTGCTTATTGGGTCGTATTATTATATGTATTTTAGAGCATCTCATGATTAACTATAAAAATCTTCTCATTTATATCTCTTTGATGCTCTGCTTTCAGAGCAGAATGTTTACTCAAAACTCTATTCAGCAATCTCCACTGCCCAAAAATCAACCTGTATTCATTGAAAATCACGGACAATGGTCGCCGCAGGTGAAGTTCATGGCTGAGGTGAACGGGATGGATGTTTGGATTACCGACAAAGGAATGCTCTATGATGTTTATTCAATCAATAAAAAAACAACTTCAGTTTTTGAAAATGGAAATAAAGTACCTCCACCACAATATAGAGCAGGTCAGATAATTTCGATGGAGCTTGAGGATGCAAAAAAAGGTACAACGATTGCACAGGAGCAACAAGCAAGTTACCGTAATTACGTTATTGGTAATAATCGGGAAGCCTGGAAAGTGAATGTACCTGTCTTCAACAAAGTGACAATTCAGGAGATATACAAGGGGATTGATGTCGTTTATTCTTTTCAAGATGATAAACCCCGTTATGATTTTATTGTCCACCCAGGAGCAAATCCAAATGACATTGCAGTACGATTTCAAGGAGCGAACTCCGTTCGTGTGAATGAAAAAAACGGGATACAGCTTTCTACGGCTCTTGGAGATATTGTACATGGTAATATGTATGCATTCCAGCTGGTTAACGGTAAAAAAGCATCAGTTACTTGTGATTTTGAGCTACGTGGAGATGTAGTAAAGTTTGCTTTGGGAAATTATAACAGCAGTGAATTACTTGTAATTGACCCCTTAGTATATTCTGAGTATTTAGGCGGGTCGGGAATGGATGAAGTAAATGCGGTAAAATTAGATTCCGAAGGGAATATTGTAGTTGCAGGTACTACTGATTCACCAAATTTTCCTACAGTAACCGGAGCGTACTCTTATAAAGGGAGTAAGGACGCATTTATAACCAAATATGAAAAAGCAAGAATAATTGGTGCAAGAGCTGTTTAAATAAGCAGAAACTGTCCAGTACTTATTCCACTTGGTAAAGAAGATTTCGATCCTATTAAGATCGCCGAAAAAGAACTTGAGCAAAAGAAAATTTAATTTGAAGAATTAGTCCCTTCTTTAGAT
>CALMMI010000544.1 GCA_937868245.1 uncultured Ignavibacteria bacterium
ACCGGAACGTACAGGAAACGGGTTTCCGTAAGACTGTCTCCTGCGTAGGTTGTAACAGATGTTGTCTTGCCGAGCGGTGAATAACGGATTTTCTTTTCAAGGGGAGTCCAAGAAAGTGCTTCGCCCGTCGTATCATTATAGATCAAATGGGGCAATACGTCCGCATACGAATAAAAATACTCGGAAGTATCCCGTCGTGTTGCGATTGAATCGTAATTTATGACCGTGACCTTACGGTTATAGCCTGAAGGATTATTATCAAATAAATATAGATTGCTTATAAGTAATGTGCCATTCTTATTATAGGAGCTGACTTTCCCCGCCATTGTATGGAAATCATAGATAAGCTTCTTTTTTGCATAGGAAATACTGTCTACCACTCCGTTGCCCGTATGGTAATCAATCGTTGTATAGCCGGAGAGATCGGTTATTTTAGTGAGCCGCCCCATCCCCATCTTAAAGGTGGAATTATAAGTCTTCTTCAAAAACGTATAATCGAACTCGATTTTATGGTCGAGAGGGTCGTAAATGTCGGTTACAAACCCAGTGGAAGATTGCGCATAATTGAGTACTTCCTTATTGAAGCTATTTTGCCTGATTCCGTTTTTGCTGCCCATTGATCCGACCATTCCTGCGGGATAGAGAACCGAATCTGCATTCGTTGTACTAACTTCATCTGCCGCCCATGTAGAGTAATACCGCACCTTATAAGTACGCCCGAGAGCTTCTATCGTCATAAACGCATCATTGATACTGATCCTATGCCCTTGAAATTCCGAAATCGACGCACGGTTCAAAGTGGAATCCCTATTCGTTTCGGTAGGATAATGGCGGCTGTAGGTAAACTTACTGATTGATTGTTCCGCACTACGAATTTCCTCAAGGTAGAATATCATCGGAGCTGCTGTACCTGCTCCATACGTAAGCGGTGAACGACCATTAATGCCATAGGGAGCAAGATGCTCACGGAAAACATACTCCAATCCGTCACCAGGATAATAATGCAATAAACGGACATTATCGAACGGCACATACGGTCTGATATAGCTTGGAATGACGGTGGTGTCAAAAGACACATAACCGTAACCTTTGTCGTTTATGGAATTGGAGATATAACGTCCGGTTCGTTTTAGAGTATCATTAGGGGCGGTATTGCCTCTATAAATGTTGCGCAGCTCCAATACACCACCGTCTCCGCACAGCAGTTTAATAATATCCGGCATACTTCCGCCACTATTGTGCATTCCGTTACAATAATCGTATCCTTCCACCATCCACCGCGTATTTTTATTGGAATTGGAACTTTTGTCCTGGGAATAAAATTGAAGCGAAGTGGAAAGTGTCTGCACGGCAAATCCATTAACACTAAGCAGCCATTCGGGACTGACTTTATCTTTTGTGTACCACTCATCGAGACCACCAGTGTTTTCGTAATATTTAAAACTTCTATGGGAAACCGAACCGCAATAATTCAACGAGACATTTAGGGAATGCCCGCCGATACTTTGGGTGGAAATAGGATATGTATAGGATACGCTTCCGTTATATTTGGAAACAGCCAGCCCACCGCCACCGCTACCCGAAACTTTTGAAGCCGGTTGCAGTTCACTTGTGCTTTGAGGGTCATCTTGTGAAATAGCCGTTGTCACAGTAAGGGCAAATGTAAACAACAAAAAAAGAAAGAATGATGCTAATTGTCTGAGACAGACGAATGTTTGTTTCTTGGTTTTCATAGTATTGTTCTCCTTGATTAACGGTGTATCGTAAATGGTAAGGAAATTATGTGATTATTCTTGTCGAAAACACGAAGTATATACACACCTGATGAAAACTGTGATACGTCAAGTTGCAAGG
>CALMMI010000545.1 GCA_937868245.1 uncultured Ignavibacteria bacterium
ACAGGACTTAGAATATCAATAACTGGAATGCAGTAAAAACTACAGTATTTTCCTGAACGTGCTCCGAAGCATTCCTACAGCCCCGAATTTTTCCTTGAAATCGATAAGTGAATAAGATGGAGTCATAGGATTCTCATTCTTAGTGTCTTGCGAAACACCAATATCCACAAAACTGCTGCCCCTGCGGACTGACCAGCCGACAATCTCATTCATCAGTGCATACATCGGATGAAGATGCTCAAATTCATAGAGCATCATATTATAGAAGCAGAGAGTAACTTTGCTGTTACAGCCAATCACCCACGAAGCGGCAATCGCCCGCCCGCCTGAGCGCGCAATAAAAAGTTTGATTGACTCAGGGAACAACTCCTGCAGTTGAAGCATTTCTGCCAGCGTATGGGTAGGGTGTGCATTATGACGGATTTTGTTTTCTACTAAAATAGGATATATTTCTTCGTATGCCTTTTGTTCGGTAGTTATTTCAATGCTCGTTTCGGTATTTCTATGAAACTGTCGAACAGAATTACGGGCAGTGGCATTAAACGATGAAAAATACTCTTCTGATGTTCCGTGTTCTATGATATGGGAGATATAATGACGGTCGTAGTCGAAACCTTTGAATGCAAGTGCATAATCTATATTCTGCATCTGCTTTATTTGATAGAAAAACGGAGCAGGTGTTAGAAATATTTTGGCAAATCCCACTTGTTTTGCATAAGCAACAAGTGCATCAACGATTCCTTCGTGCTGTTTGTAGTGCATTGGGGATAGTACTATTCCTCCGTAACTTGCACCTATAGGAGATTCAAGCGAAGTTCCATTCTCACGAAGTGCAGCAGGGAGAACTGCTATCAGCTTCTTATCATCATAGAACAACAAGTGATGGAACTGAAACCGTTCTTCGGGATGATAGGATAGAAATTGCTGGGTATGGAATACAGTTCCATTGTTTGAATTATGAACAAATGTATCCCATTCGTCGCGGTGCTGAGGGGTATAGGGTGTAATGTGAATCATAAGGGGATAAGAGTTTAATTACAATATATCTTGGAATTGTTTGTAAGAATTACAAAACATCATGAAAAACATCTACTTATATATTTAGGTCAGGTCGGTTGCTACAACCGACCTTCCTTTTAAGAGTCTTTACGGAAAGGCAGTTGTAGCAACTACCTTGACAGAGTTGTTTTCTTGTTTTTATAACTTGGCAATACACGTGGTAAACAACTGACTTGACCTAGTTATCTTTTATTTTTATAACTTGGTAATGCACGGTGGTAAATTACAAAACAGCCGGAAAAATATCTACTTAAATACTGATTCTTTTCTCAAATATATGCAATGCCCTGGCTACTACCTGATCCATGTTATAGTATTTATAATCTGCAAGGCGTCCACAAAAAATTACAGAATCACCAAGTTTCTCTGCTTCTTTAGCGTATTGATTATACAAATCATTGTTATGGGGTTGTGGAATCGGATAATAGGGTTCATTCTTACCAATGATAAACGGCTGTGGGAATTCAATAGTGCAGGTTGTTCTCTCATTCTTTTGTGATGTGAGATGTTTTAGTTCTGTTCTACGCGTATAATCAAATGTATTCGGGTAATTGATTGTACCTGTTTCTTGATAGAATTCGGTAGTATAGGTTTCGTGTTCAAACCGTAAACTTCTATAGGGCAATGCTCCGAATTTATAATCGAAATACTCGTCAATCGGTCCGGT
>CALMMI010000546.1 GCA_937868245.1 uncultured Ignavibacteria bacterium
CATCACCCGCTGTCGCATACCGCCGGAGAACTGGTGTGGATAGTCGTCAATCCGTTTTTCGGGAGCAGGGATTCCAACCAATCTGAGCATTTCTATTGAACGTTTACGGGCTTCCTCTTTCGATACCTTTTCATGAGCCATAATTACTTCCCCTATTTGCATTCCGATTTTGAATACAGGGTTAAGTGAAGTCATTGGCTCTTGGAATATCATTTCAAGGTCATAACCGCGCACATCGTACATTTCCTCGTAGCTAAGTTTCAAGAGGTCACGCCCGTTATAGAGTATTTCACCATCTACAATTTTACCCGGAGGGTCAGGGATAAGTTTCATAAGTGAAAGTGCGGTAACAGATTTCCCCGAACCGGACTCACCAACCAACCCCAGAACTTCCCCTTTATAAATGTCGAACGAAACGCCATCAACGGCTTTCGCCATTTTCCCTTCAACATTGAAGTATGTACGGAGATTTTTAATTTCAAATAGTTTTTCTTGTGCCACGCGATTTCCTTTATGGAATGATACCCAAGATGTTTGGGAGTATTGAATATTTCAAGAAATTTATGTAGTCTATTTTTTATTCTGCTATCCGTTTCAATACAGGCTCTACAAAATAAAATGGATATAAGAATATTACCGTAAACGCGAGAATACTTTCGGATCGAACGCTTCACGAATCGCCTCACCTATGAAAACTGTCATCATCAGTGTAAGGAACATAGCAGTTAACGGAACAACCGTAAGCCACCAATAACCGTCGTTGATATGCTCAAGACCGATTGAAATCATACTTCCCCAGCTTGGAGTACCGGGAGGCAATCCGAAACCTAGGAAGTCTAAGCTTACTAAAGCTGTAATTCCTCCTATCAATGTAAATGGAAAGAAAGTAATGAGTGGAACTAAAGAATTAGGTAATATGTGTTTCAGCATAATTTTCCATGTAGGGATGCCAATCGATACTGCAGCAGCTACGTAATCTCTTGCCTTTTCACGATAAAATTCAGCTCGAACGTAGGTGGTTATTCCAACCCAACTTGCAAGAGAAAGCAATCCAAGTAACAATCCGAAGCTCGGAGTGAGAATAGATACAACAATAATTATCAAAAACAATAAAGGTAAAGAAGCCCATATCTCAATAACACGCTGCATTAATATATCAAACCACCCACCTAAATAGCCAAGAGCAGCACCTAACGGTATACCTATCAGATATTCAATAATGGAAAGTAATAGTGCAAATGAAATCGAAATATTAAAGCCATACATAATCTTAGAAAAAACATCACCTCCTGAATCATCAGTCCCGAATAGTCTGAACCCTCCATCAGATGTTCTTCCTAACGGTTTTGTAAATACATCTTCCTTCACACCATCACTGGAAACCATATCCTTATATCCGTATGGATAGAAAGGCATTATTACAAAATTACCCTGACCCTCATTTTGATACTGAACTTTTAGATCTCTATATTTACATTCGCTTGTATTATTTT
>CALMMI010000547.1 GCA_937868245.1 uncultured Ignavibacteria bacterium
TATTTTTATCATTTTTACCGAAGAATTCTGTGAAAAAACTCTCAATCGTAATTCCTTGCTATAATGAAAAAAACACCCTGCGAGTTATCATTGATGCTGTTCGGAGCGTAGATTTATCTCATTTGGATATTGAGAAAGAAATTGTAGTTGTAGATGACGGTTCACGAGACGGCACTCAGGAGATAGCAAGTATCCTACTAAAAGAAAATTTAATCCAAATACTCGAGTTAAAGCGTGTAAACGAAGGAAAAGGTGCAGCTCTTCGAACCGGAATTGCACTTGCAACCGGTGACATTATCATTATCCAAGATGCGGATTTAGAGTATGATCCTCATGAATACGAGAGACTCTTAACTCCAATTCTATCGGGTAAAGCTGATGTCGTGTACGGTTCACGGTTTGCGGGTGGAGAAACTCACAGGGTTTTGTATTTTTGGCATTCAGCAGGTAATAAATTTCTTACCTTCCTTTCGAATATCTGTACCGACTTAAATTTGACAGATATGGAAACCTGCTATAAAGTCTTCAAAGCTGAAATTGCAAAAGAAATCAAAATAGAAGAGAGCCGTTTCGGTTTCGAACCGGAAGTTACTGCAAAGTTGGCAAAATTAGCAAAGAAGAAAAATTATAGGATTTTTGAAGTAGGTATTTCTTATAACGGGCGGACGTATGACGAAGGTAAGAAAATCAACTGGAAAGATGGAGTGAGTGCTATTTGGTGTATTATTAAGTATAATTTGCTTTCGTGAATCTAACCAATCAGTTCGTTTACTTAACTATACTTTACAAAAACAAACGTAAACTTTGGTGGTGATTTTTTAAACCGCTCCCTCATATACTGAGCATTCCCTCGATTTTTCGACACCCAATCAGTTGTTTCATTCGGAGCAAATATATAAAGGCAATATCCCCCTTCTACCTTCTTGAGTGGTACTTGCAATGCTGATGGGTAAGTAACAGCAAGAAAGTTGTAAAGAAAGATTAACGCAGTAGTTTGTTTGTTACTTACTGTAATACCTGTAAGGGAATTGTTTTTTCCTGCACTAGCTGTTGAATAATAATGTGTGTCTTCGCCAAACTTATTAAAACACTTATGCAACAAAGTATCATCTGAACTCTTCTCCGATAACAAATACAAAAGCAGATCAACAATTGTACTGTCTGAGTTATAAAATCCATAAATTTCCCTGCCATACGATCTCGTGCAATCATACCCATCTCGTTCAAATAACAACAATTTTTCATCCTTAATTTCAAAACGTACTAAGACGTTATCACTGCAAAAAAAGGCATCAGGATAATACCCTTCGGTCAGTTTATTGAGAATATGGAAAGTACTAAGTTTTGAACTATCAAGAGTATTTGATTTAGCACTGGACAAAGTCAAAGTACATATAAACACAACTAGGATTATACCTGTAGCTTTAATCAAACTATTATATTTAAGGGGTTTTCTCATTGAACTATTTTTTTAAATTTTCCTATAACTAGAACCGCAATCCATACCACACCACATTAGGATAAATTTTCACGGCAGGTGCAGGAAAATGATAATACCCCAATGTTTTCGCTACTGTTTTCCAAAACTTCCCTTCAATCGGAATGCCTGCAAGATTCCAATCGAGCCCGATAAATATCTCGTGATGGCCGCCACCAACACCATCCAATTGTTTCACACTATGCCCTACTGCAAGGTTAATCCATGCAGGGTAATACTCTGCTATTGAATGAGGAAGTAGATTTTTCACTCCTATGGAAAGCCAATGATATGTGCTTTCATAATCATCGAAAATCACATTTTTTGCACCTGCCCTATATTGTTCCGACGGATAGAAACTGACCTTTACAGTAAAATTCCGAAGAAACGGTGAACGCTGCTGCAAAAGCGGATAGGCTGCTCCCAGTACATTTGCCGACATATCCCCCCAACTGAACCCTAAATACCCGCCTCCGTTATCCTTCGAAAATCCGTCCCGAATTTCCACAAATGTTTGGTGAGCCAGCCCCAAGCCCGCTCCCCACCACAAGGCTGATACTGAATCCATATTTGTCCACTCCAATGCTTGAGAATACACCCCGGCAACCATATACGGAAAGAAGAAATGCCCCAGTTTATCCGCACCTATTGAATATCTCCAGTCTTTATCAAAATTAAAATAAAAATCTGTTTTTTCACCTTTCCACCATAAGTTTTTTTGGAGGATGAATCCGTAGGTAATCCCTACTGCCGTTACCCCGCCTACCACAGCGAGTCGTGTATAGTTTATTCCGCTGTCATTGTGGGGTGGAACTGTATCCGGTAGTATTTCCTGTTGAGAATACATACTGTTCGCTGTTATAAAGAATAGAGCTATGGCAAGAACGAGGAATTGCATTGAACTGAGAATTGAGATAAAAATGGAATTAAAAAAGGCGCACTTGAAATAGTGCGCCTTTTGAATGAATCAATTTTAGTTTATTTTTTCCACTTAATGGAGCAGCCGATTGCTTTCGTCATTTCAGTGGTAGGTTTGGCATTTTTGAGAAGTGCATTTACCGCATCTTCCAAGTATTTTTCCTTAACACTGTTGGCATCCGAATGGTTATCATCTATTGCACCTATATACGTAACGTGGAATACCCCGCCATCATTTTTCAGTAAATAAACATGAGGTGTGCGTGTAGCACCAAAAGCCTTTGCCGTTGCTTGAGTTTCATCATAAATATATTTGAATGGGAATGATTTTTCTTTTGCCCGTTTTTTCATTTCGTCGAAAGAATCCTCGGGTACTTCCACAGCATCATTTGGATTGATAGCAATAACAGGAACTCCTTTTCCGGCAAACTCCTTGTGCAGTGCAATGATTCTATTTTCGTATGCTTTTGCAAACGGACAGTGATTGCAGGTAAAAATAACAATTACCCCCTTGGACGACTTAAAATCTGCAAGTGACACCATCGAGCCGTCAACATTTTTCAACGAAAATCCTGCAGCCTGGTCACCGACTTTATACCCGCTTTGGGCATACATATTCGCACTGAAAAGAAGTGCGAATGTTAAAATCATGAGAGCTTTCATACAATTACTCCAAGAGTGAATATATAATGGACTTAATTTCTTCAAAACTACATTGTTTTTCTTTAAAATCCTTGAAATTTTTTGACGGTGAGATAAGTAGAGTTGCGGGAATTGCGCCACTCCACTCCGTGCTTACTTTATCAATCCAAACATTGGGGTTGCCACCATCCAAAAGCAGCACTTTCGACTTCATTTTTTTCTTCTTTACAAACGGAATAAGCGATGTTTTTATATCCTTCGGGAAATCGAGACTCACAAGCAGCAATTTTGCTTTTTTACCTACGAGCCATTTGTTCAACTTCTCAAATTCCGGTAACTCTTCCACACATGGCTTGCACCACGTAGCCCAGAAATTGACGATTACCATGGTGTCGCCGGCTGCAGTCCATTCACGTTCAAGCTGATTGAAATTTACTGTTTGTATTTTTTGCTGTGCAGTAAGAGTAAACGGAATAAGAAGAAGAAACAGGAGAATGTATTTCATTATTTATTAGCGTTCAATGAAAACAACTATTCGTAAAGACACGTGAGAATCCTCTTACGTCTCATAGTAATTTTGAATATTACCAACTTGGTGGTATTTTAGACGCAGAGCAACAGAATGTATGATAATATTGATTTGTTAAATTAATTTTGGCTGTTTTACGTTCACTATAAACTAGTCATTACTTTACTAAAAAAAAACAAAATGAATTCACGCCCTATTATTGAATCAATTCACGAAAAGATTTTGCCGAATGGCTTGCATGTAGTCATCGCTCCAAATCACAAAGCTCCCGTTGTATGTGTAACCGTTGGATACAAAGTAGGCTCCAAGGATGAACTCCCCTCCAAAAATGGATTTGCCCATTTGTTTGAACATTTAATGTTCGACGGCTCTACGAATGTTGCCCGGGGTGATTACTTTCGCCTTGCAGCTTCTGCAGGTGGCAGTCCGAACGCTTACACAGCCTACGACCAAACAATTTATCATATTACTGTTCCGATTCATCAAATTGAACTTGCCCTGTGGATTGAATCCGACAGGATGATGCAGTTCGGGGTTCAGCAGCTTGGGCTTGAAACACAACAGAGAGTAGTTACCGAGGAAATTTCTCAGGTAGTCGAGAATCAACCCTATGGCTCATGGCGAACCAAACAGGCGGAACTCGCCTTCTCACCTGATTGCTCCTACAGTTGGGAAGTACATGGGAGTAAGGAGCACGTAGCAGCAGCAACGATGAGCGACGTGCAGGAATTTTTCGACGGGTACTACCGTCCCGATAATGCTATTCTTACAATCGCAGGAGATGTGTCGGCAGAAGATGGATTCCTGCTTGCGGAAAAGTACTTTGGTGATATTCCCCGTGGAAAAAACCCAGTTCGACGCAATTCTTTTACCCCGGATATGTATGTTGGCAACAAGCATGAAGTAATTACCGATAATGTGCCTCTACCTGCA
>CALMMI010000548.1 GCA_937868245.1 uncultured Ignavibacteria bacterium
ATATCCTCGGCAACCAAACGCTCGGAAATAATGATAGCATCCTCGAAGTTATAACCTCTCCAAGGCATGAACGCTACTACTACGTTTTGTCCTAGTGCCAATTCGCCTTGTTCTGTTGCTGCACCGTCTGCAAGGGGTTGCCCCATTTTCACACGTTGCCCAGCAACTACCAACGGACGTTGGTTGATACAAGTGTCCTGGTTTGTACGGAAGAACTTCAACAAACGGTATGTTTTCGATGTTTCAGTATCGAACGATACTAACTTTTGATTGTCAGTACGGATGTCATCATATTTAATACGGATATAATCAGCACATACGTACTCAACAGTTCCATCGCCTTCCGCTGCTGTAAGTGCACGTGAATCATGGGCAACACGAGCTTCCATACCTGTACCGATAAGCGGAGCTTTCGGAGTAAGGAGCGGAACACCCTGGCGTTGCATGTTCGAGCCCATCAAAGCACGGTTCGCATCATCATGTTCAAGGAACGGAATAAGCGACGCAGCAGGACTTGTAATCTGATCTGTCGTAATATCCAAATATTCGATGTCTTTAGGAGAAACCACAAGGAAGTCGCCGGATAAACGTGCTTTCACACGGTCACCCACTATAACCATAGTTTCCTTATAAACAAGCGTAGAAGCAGGGGCAATCAGTTTGCCTTCTTCTTTTTCAGCAGTCAAATATTCAATTTCATCCAAAACCTTACCGTTCTCAACTTTGTGATATGGTGTTTCGATGAAACCAAACCTGTTGATACGGGCATGGATTGAAAGAGAAGAAATCAGACCGATGTTCGGACCTTCAGGAGTTTCAATCGGGCAAAGACGACCATAGTGTGTATAGTGAACGTCACGAACCTCGAAACCTGCACGCTCACGGGTAAGACCGCCGGGTCCGAGAGCTGAAGTACGACGTTTGTGTGTTAACTCAGACAGTGGATTCGTTTGATCCATGAACTGTGACAGCTGGTTTGTTCCGAAGAACTGATTGATAACACTCGTAATTGTACGGGCGTTCACAAGTTCTGCAGGAGTTGTCGATTCACCGTCATGCACACTCAAACGTTCTTTGATTGTACGCGACATTCTCGAAAGACCAAGATTGAATTGTGCAGAAAGTTGTTCACCAACAGTTCTAACACGACGGTTACCAAGGTGATCGATGTCATCCACATTATGTTTTTGAGCATGAAGCTCAATCAAGTATTGAATGATAGCTATAATGTCTTCGATTCTTAGAGTTGTATGATCAGGCGGTGCATCAAGATGGAGTTTATCATTGATACGGAAACGACCTACAATACCTAAATCGTAACGTTTAGGATTAAAGAACAATTTGTCGAGAAGAGCTGCAGCGGTTTCAACATCAGGAGCATCCGTAGAACGCAATTGACGGTAAATAGCTTCAAGAGCATCTTCACGGGTACGGGATGTATCTTTAGCTAAAGTTTTTGCAAGAACCGGCTCATCAGCTGAATTTTCATATTTGAAGAAACGGACTGTTTTCAAGTCTGCTTCTTTGATAATATCCAATAACGGCTCATCAATTACCATATCACGTGTAGCGATGATTTCACCGGTTGAACGGTCGATAACATCAGAACCGATACGGCGACCGATAAATCCTTCGTTAATTTCTTCTGCAGGTACTTCAACAGCCAAGTCGAACAAATTTAGAATTTGCTCGTCTGACGCAAAGCCTAACGCACGAAGTAATGTAGTTACCGGAAATTTCTTTTTACGGTCGATATAAGCATACATCACGTCATGAATATCAGTAGTAAATTCCACCCAAGATCCCTTGAACGGAATAATACGTGCCGTAAAGATACGTGTGCCGTTCGGATGCACGGCATCATCGAAAAACACACCGGGCGAACGGTGAAGCTGTGCAACAATAACACGCTCGGCACCATTGATAATAAATGTACCGCGAGCTGTCATAGCAGGTATATTCCCTAAATATACCTCCTGCTCAATTGGATCGATATAGTCTTCGGATGAAGGGTCTGCCTTGCTCGATAGCCGAAGTTTTGCCTTTAATGCTTTGGCAAATGTCAACTCACGCTCACGACATTCATCTTCGTTATACTTTGGTTTTTCTACAGAGTATTCAATAAACTCTAATTGAAAAACTTCGGAATTGTCTTCAATAGGAAAATTGGCAAGGAATGCCTGCTGAAGTCCTGAACCCTTACGTTGTGAGGGTGGAACTTCTTCCTGAAGAAATTCTTGGTATGAATCAAGCTGAAGATTAAGTAAATCGGGGTAAATTGACTCGTCTGCGGGACGATGTGCAAAGTTGATGCGATCACGGAGACGAACAATCGTACCCGGATGCGAAAATGTTTTTATCTTCACGGAAGAACTCCTTATTTGTAATTTCGATTACGAAAATCAAGAATGTAAACAAAGAAGCAATAGTACGCTTTTGTTACTTGATTTTTTTGCCGTATGAAAAAATTAGGATTTCCCGACCACTTTTTACTGTGAAAATGTGGTCGAAAAATCCTTAGATATTTTTGTGCAAAACTGTATGTGCATTTTGCATGAGTTATTTTTTGGCTACGGAAGTTCTTCTTCCGTTAAGCGAAAATCTAATCTTAAATTTATCATTAAAAACAGCTATTTGCTGTTTCATTTTTTTACTTTTGTATATAATCTAAACTCAGATATATACTTCTTTAAACT
>CALMMI010000549.1 GCA_937868245.1 uncultured Ignavibacteria bacterium
GTACAAGCCATGCTATATCATCCGCTGTCAAATTATTCTTTTCCATAATTTCAGCAGATACATCAGCCATACCTACTACCGCTGATTTAAACACAGTCTGTCCGTCTTGAACAGCGTAATGTTCTTTATTGTCAACAGTTTCGTGCGTAGGTGGCTTGGCACTTCCTCCGGCTGTCATGTACAAATAATCGCCGCCTTTACCGTCCATTTTCAATATACTGTCTATGATGCCGACACTTGGATCGTCTGAGCTTTCCAGTAATACTACACCAGCTCCATCACCGAATAAAATATATGTTGAACGGTCTTCAGGATTTATAATGGAACTCATCTTATCCGCCCCACAAACCAATACCCGTCGAACTCTGTTTGATTCAATTAAAGCAGCACCCGTAGTAAGCCCATATAAAAAACCTGAACATGCAGCAGAGAGATCAAATCCCCAGGCATTCGTCAAGCCCATCTTCCGCTGAACAGTTGCAGCTGTTGAAGGGAACATGTTATCGGGAGTTACGGTACAAACAATCACACAATCTATATCTTCGGGGGTAAGACCGCGCTGAGCCAGACATTCTTTTGCAGCCGGAACAATCATATCCGAAGTTGCGCCTTCGAGTAAAAAACGGCGTTCTCTGATTCCTGTACGTGTACGTATCCATTCGTCGGACGTATCCAAACGACTTTCAAAATATGAATTAGGGAATACATCAGGAGGAACAAAATGAGCGACTGCCGTAATATTTGCGGGCATTGTTTGGTTCTTTCGGTTAATTGTTATCGGTTGGAATTGTGAGGGATGCAAGTGTAGAAGCTATCAATCCATTAACATTTTTGGTTGCTACATCTACTGCACGGACTATCATGTTTTGAATTGCTTTTGGGGAAGATTTGCCATGACCGATAATAGCAACTCCGTTAACACCAAGAAGTGGAACTCCGCCATATTCCTGATAATCAAATTCTTTCAGAACTTTTCTGAGCGTGGGAGCCATAGCTCCAACCATCAATTTTTCAAGGATACCTTTGTCTGCATGTTGTTGAACCTTTGCTTTCAGCACTCCGATGATGCTTTCGGCAAACTTCAGAATGATATTACCGGTAAAGCCATCGCATACAAACACATCGGCATTACCGAAAAGAATATCCCGACCTTCAACATTCCCGATAAAATTGAGAGGGCTTTGCTCTAATAAATCATACGTTTGGAGTACAACCTCTGTACCTTTAGTACGTTCTTCACCAACATTGAGCAAGCCGACTTTAGGAAACTCAACATCTAATATTTGGGAGTAGTAAATACTGCCCATGATTGCAAACTCATAAAGATGACGAGCTTTGCAATCAATATTAGCACCAGCATCCACAAGCAGAGCAGGGCGATTGTTCACAGTAGGGAAAAAGGAGCCGATTGTAGGTCGGCTAACACCTTTTACACGACCTAAAACAAGAGTGGCAGTTGACATTACGGCTCCGGTGTTTCCTGTGGAAACAAAACCGTCTGCCTTGCCATCTGCATGGAGCTCTATACCTTTAAACAAAGAAGAATTGCGTTTCTTCTTTACAACCGTACTTGCCTCGTCGCCCATCCCGACAATATCGTCGGCATGAACAATGGAGTAATGAAGTTTTGAAGAATCAATTTTGGAGAGGGAAGCACGAATATCTTGTTCGCGCCCTACAAAGATGACTTCCAAATCTGTTTTAGAAGAAACAGACTCAGCTGCCAACACTGCACCTTGCACTTCATTGTCGGGTGCAAAATCGCCACCCATTGCATCAAGAGCTATTCTCATTATGCCCCAATTTGGGAGTTTAAAGAATTGATTGTCTGCAAGTAAATTTTCTAAGTAACTTGCATTCTCGTTTTAACGTAGCAAATAAAAACGAGTGTTCTTATTCAACAGTAATTGCTTTACGACCGTTATAGTACCCGCAATCAGGGCAGGCGGCGTGTGATAATTTCACAGAATTACAGTTTGGGCAAGTTGAAGTTGTAGGAGCAACTGCTTTGTAATGTGTACGGCGTTTGTCACGGCGTGATTTAGAATGGCGGCGTTTCGGATTTGGCATTGGAATTCTCCAAAATAAAAAGAAAGTTAATTGTTCAAATGTATATTTTTAAGGGCTGACCAGCGTTCGTCTATTTGCTCGTTAATTGAATCTACGGCAGCATCAGGGAGTATCTCTTCCAACTTTTTATCCCTAAATTCAGGTGCCACTCTTTTCATCGGCAAATGAAGTGCTAGCTCTTCACTCACTTCAGTTGATAAATCTATAAACGGTTCATCTTCACGTATAATGTAATTGCTGACATCGGTATCGCTGTCTTGCAATAAAAAGACTTCCGTATCTGCAAGGTAAGAAACTGCAATTGGAGTACGTATTACTTCTACAAATTCAGTAAGCGAACGGTCGCACACAAGTTTAGCATTGCATGTGGCATTACCGTTGAAAGTATATCTCTTACCCGTTTTGTTTAAAACACCTGATAAGGAGATTTCTCCGAAAAATTCAGGGAATATCCCACTGATTTCACTCGTGTTTGTTGTGAGCAAAATATCAGAATTTCCGTCTTTTAGTCCTTGAATCGGTATCTTCAACATTGGGATTCTATGGTTCTATTTCTATTACAGAATACAAATATACGAATTTGCTATTTAGTATTCAAATATTCAAGGGGATATTTTGGTTTTTACTGTTTTAATTATGTATGTTTAGCTGGAAATGCACATAAATAACAAGCCCGAAGATGAATTATTCAACTTCGGGCTTGAGTAGGAGAGTAGCTGCACATTGTACTGTGCTGTATCGATTAACGGATAATCGTTAAAGGAGCTGAGATTGTACGTGCGCCGCCTTGAATGTTGATTGTGTACATTCCGGCAGGTAATGAAGAAGCATCAAATGATACGATTGAATCATTTGCCGATGTATATATAGATATTTAAATGATGGTGCCACCAGTCAACGGAGCAGCCTCATTAATTCCACATCGCTTCAAAAAATCATTTGTGAACATATATCTCTGTACTGAATCCGGCAGAAATTTCTTCCGTGCTTGAATCCATTTATCGAGCATTGCTCCATACATCCGTGACAAACGTTGGGGGGAGTAATCGCCTTCCTGTCCCCAATGCAGAGTAAAAGGTATATTCAAGTTGTCGAGTTCTGCAAAAACTTTCTTGTAAAAATTATGGGTAGCTTCTGAATTTACAGCAGGAAGTTCGATTGTGCAAGTAAGAGGTGCAAACCTAGTAAACCCTATGGTTGCTTTTGTGTTTTTTACAAAACGTATTCCTACAAACCCCGCAAAAACTGAGGATTGAACACAAGCAAATACAGCATCAACTGCAGCCTTTGCCTGTGAGACAGGAACACCGAGCTCAACACTTGCTCCTCCTTTTTTTATATGGTAAACTGTTGAGTCGCCAAAAATATTACGAGGAGTTTGAGTAAAGCCAGATTGAACTTTTGCAACATCTTTAAATAGTTGATTGACAACCACCGGTACTGCAGCTCCAATAGAGTCGGCTATACCCCCGACTAAAGATAATATATCATCTCCGACACGAGTATCAGATGACCCGGGTTCAGGGCTGAGTTTCTGCGGGTCGTATGGGCGTTTGAACATTGCACGAAGATAAACATTATTAGAAGTTGAGTAAGGATTGGCAATCAAATCAACATGATGAGGATCTTCGGTACATTTTATGCCCACAGAATTGAGATATGAGGTAATATTCGTAGAAGAATCATGCTTAAAGTTTGCCAACAATGGAAATATGCCTGCTGCTTGCGAGTAGTTAATCCTTATGCAATATGTTTCGAGTTGAAACAAGGGGAGGGTTTCGATAATGAGTCCGTGAATTACCCCAAAACTGCCAAAACTTACCAATGCGGCATAGAAAAGCTCGTCGTCGTTTAGTAGCACTGCGCCAAAAATATCACTGAAGCCCTTTTTAACTATCGGGTCAGTTTTCGGCTGAAGAATAAAATGTTCATTTTCTCCTGTAATGATATGAAGCGCACGTACGAAATCTTGCATCGCCCCTATTTTGAGTGCCGAACCATGAGTTCCTGTGGAAACGGCTCCTGCCAGTGTTTGGCCGTTACTTGCTCCTGTTGTTGGCAAGGAGAATCCTGCTTTTTCGAGAGCTATGTTTATTTGCGCAATCTGTGCACCTGATTGAAAATAAAAAAGTCGTTTATCTAACGAAGCTTTATCTGCAAACCAGTTCTTACCGTCAATGTTAGATGCTCCAATGCCTGCCCAAAATGTTAGGGGTTTGGTATCATGCATATTATCATTGCTTACTGCCACATCCGAGAGTGACCACTTCCCTCCATATGAACGAACTCGTTCCATCTTGTTTCTAGCCTGACCTAACATTTCCTGTATTCCCTTCAGTCCGTCTTTCCATCCGGTAGTGTTGTAAATTTGGTAACGTCGAAGGATTTGCTTGTTAACGTTATTATGTTCATTAGCCCACTGATAGTTTTCGGTAATAGTAACTTTAGTACTCATAATGATTCTCCTTTATTTTAATGTGCCGCCATTTTGTAAATTTTCCGAAGTACAACGATACTCGATATCCATCGGAACAACTATGCCCAGTGTAACAACAGTACAGAGTGAGTAGAGCCAGTTTGAGCTACTGCTTACTATTTGCAACCCTTTTCCTTCTCCACAATCAATTGTTTCTATAGGATCAGACCCGCCCCACCATAGGGCATATACTGTTTTTTTATGCATATCATCTGCCGGAGATGCTTGCTTGGCTCGCACGTGTACTGAAGAGCAACTTTCGCTTAATGAAGCGATAGATACAAAACTTACAATTAGGATAAAGAATCGAATGTGTTTTTGAAATGAATTCTGTTTCATGGGTATTATTATAAAATAAAAAAAAATAAGAGTTTATGACTACAATTTTCACTTTTATGAAAGCAGGTTTGTAGAATTTAAGGAATTAGTTTTTCCAGCTAAATATATCATACTATAAATTTAGAGGGGGCGAGCGGGTACTTCTATCCATTAATATCTCCATTAATTTACTTTGAATATTAACAATGAAAAAAACGTTTAGCAAAGTTACTGCAAAATTGTACTTGTTCATTACTCATTTATTACTCAATTTTTAATAAAAATGCTCTTTTTTTGAGGGTAGTTGATACATTTACCGGAAATATATACTGAATTGTGTTCATTTCTTATCTTTGAAAACTAACAGAGGTGGTGGCTTTTATTGGTTTTGATGGATTATCCGGAGTACAAACAAAAAGCCCTAAGATGAATAATTCATCTTAGGGCTTGATGAGAGAGTATAAGCGCATTGTACTGCGCTTAATCGATTAACGGATAATCGTTAAAGGAGCTGAGATTGTACGTGCGCCGCCTTGAATGTTGATTGTGTACATTCCGGCAGGTAATGAAGAAGCATCAAATGATACGATTGAATCATTTGCCGATGTTTCAGCATTAAAGCGCAGAACTTCATTGCCAAGTGTATTAATTACACGGACAGTTAAAGCAGTTGCACTTGAGTTTAGGCGTACATTCACTTGGCTTGTTGCAGGATTAGGGAATACCAATCCGCCATTTGAAGCTACATATACATCTTCTTCAACACCACTTACTGTTTGAGCATCTACAACGATGTCAACCTGAACACTTGCAAGTTTCTCATAATCAACAGTTGCAGGGGTTTGCATTGAAGTAAAGCCCGGTTTGTCGGTAGTAAGAGTGTAAGTACCTGCTGTAAGTTCGCTTAGGTTGTAGTTACCTTGGTCGTCGCTAAAGATATAATCACTGATGCTTCCGTTTGCATCATAAGCGATTACATACGCACCTGCCAGTGGGGTTTCACCAAGAGTAGCTGCACCTGATTTAACTATACCGCCTCTATGAGAAATCTTGCCACCAAGATGTGCACCGCCACGCATACCGTTGCCGGTACGTAAGATGATTTCAAATATTTGGTCAATCATCATTTCACCAACTGTGATGTGAGTTGCATCTTGCCATTTTGCTGTAGCAAAATCACCTGATTTGTAATATCCGGGTACAAAACCTTGTTTTTCTTTTGGAATTGCAAAAAGGAAGTAATCACCGGGGATAAGATTCTTTACATTGAATTCACCCTTGTCATTTGTGCTTACTGTTACAGCTTCGTAGCGTTTTGGCTCTTTATTTCCATCGGAAGAAACGACTCTGTAAGCAACTACGCGGGCATTAATACCGATTGAAGCAGAATCGCGTACAAGTCCTGCAAATCCGTTTTGATATGAACCGCGAGTAACAAGTACGAAATTAACAGTAATGTTTTCTGTAAGAGTTAAGCGTGTTGCTTCTTCAGGATTGTTTACTTTTTCGAAGTATTGATCAAGATACTGATCTGTACTTGGAATTGCATGAGCAATAACTGTTAGATTCTCAGGAATTTCGATACGGTAATTTCCTTTGTCGCCTGTCTTTGCATAAAATCTTCCGCTCATATCTTTTTGGTCTGCACCGTTTTTGTCTTTAACAATAAACTCAACCTTCGAGAATACTGCTTCGCCATTTTCATTTGTTACTGTACCTTCAATAACGATATTTTTTGGTTTTTCACGGTGCATAACTGCAACGTCTGCAACTGCACCATGTGTACCGCATTGTGCACTTACTGAAGTTGCTTTGTCGATAGAAGTTGCATCCAAGTACCATTCTTCTACAAATCCTTCACCGGAAGCAAATAATGCATAATTACCGCCTGATACTGCAAAACTATACTGACCGTCATTGATTTTTCCAATATATGAGGACATGCCTTTGCTGTTTTTGTCAAGACGAACTGCCTTTACAATACCGCTGCCGATTAAATTGCCGTTTTCGTCAACAACTTTACCACGAATTTTTGTACAAACAGGTTGTTCTTGGTTGTCACAATCAGCTTTAACACGAAGAGTGTAGCTTTGAGTTGCAGAAATCGTATTTGCAACTGATGCCATGATACTTACTTTGAATTCACCTTCTCTTGCAGGTGCCCATTTTACCAAACCTGTTTTTTCGTCAATGGTCATACCGTCGGGGCTTACTGTTAATTTATAGGATGGTAAAGAAGAAGATATTATCGAAACTGCCTCGGCATCATAAATGTACTCTTTGTTTAAACATCCGATTTCGAGAGGTTTGGTAATGAAGTTAACACCTTCTTTATCGCCACCACCGTTACCGCCATTACCAACTTTGATAACAAATGATTGGATCGCTTTAATGTCTGTACCCGGGATATAAGCAATGATATTTACTTTATATTCTCCATCTTTGGATGGTGTCCATGTAACAAGTCCGGTAGTTTCGTCAATTTTCATTCCTTCAGGCGAGCCGTCAAGTCTGAAAGCTACTTTTTGAGAAGGATCATTTGTAGTTACTTTTGGCTGGTATGTATATTCTTTACCTGCTGAAGCTGTACGATTTGGCTCGCTTGCAAAACGAATAGCATCGCCTTGTTGGCTTTGTCCAACTTTAAGTTCAATTGCTTGAATAGCTTTTACATCAGGTTTATCCGCAACGTATGCAATGATTGTAAATTTATACGTGCCATCTTTGGAAGGTGTCCAGGTAACTCTACCTGTTTTTTCGTCGATAGTCATCCCGTCGGGTGCACCATCAAGTTTATAGAGAATAGTCAGGTTTGCTGTTTTTTCAATCGCTTTTGCTTCGTAAACATATTCCTGACCTGAAGTTGCTGTTTTTTTAGGCTCGGTAATGAACTTAACAATAGGCTGGCTATTATCATTTCCGAGTGTTACAAAACGAAAATCTGTGCGTTCACTTTCACCGTCGGCATTTTCTGCTCTAAGGAAAACACTGTATGTTCCTGCTTGCAAATCTTTAATTGCATACTTAAATGGATACCGCTGGGATGCAATTTTCTTAAAGTTGTTTAAGTTATCTGTTTTGCCGTAAGCAAGATAGATGTTGTAGGTATCATTTGTATCCTTCTCACTGTTAGGCGACCAAGTAAGTTGAATATATTGAGGTGCTCCTTGTGCCGAAGCAGTAAAGTTCCTCGGTGTCATTGGTCCACCTGCTTTTGCAGGTAGTATAAATGCAAATAAGGCAAGCATCATTGCTGCCATTTGCGTCGAAATAGAGAACATACGTTTCATAACTACTCCTAAGAGAATATGATAAAATAAAGCAAAATAAAAGAAAAATAAATTGTTAAATTGTGTAAGCTCAGTAAATGCAGGCGATTAATTAATTTCTCCGTAGTTAAAATAAAATCTTACAATTCCACGTATCGGATACTCTGTAAAGATCTGAGGGCTTTTCTCTAAACTCACCGCTAACTTAAA
>CALMMI010000550.1 GCA_937868245.1 uncultured Ignavibacteria bacterium
CATCCGGTACTTGTGATTGAACAAGAGGCAATACATTTTCAACAAACCAGCGAACACCTTCTACATTGTGTACCCACTTATACGTAGTTGCTATGATAATTTCCTTTTCGTTGCGTTTAACACCTTCATCTATATTCCAATCATCGGGTGTTATTCCGTGAGGGGCAATCACTACATTTGCTGTCGGTGATAATTTCAATGCTTCTTCCTTATCCTTGTCACTTACTGCAAAACATACATCCATCATAGGGTAATACTTCATTTCAGCATCCCTCAGGAACTTCGCCTGGCGCTCTATATACCAATGTTTCATACTTCCTGATTTTAACTCCTCAGCATACCGTTGCCATATAATCCATTCTACATTGTGCAACCTCAAACCGATAGGAATATTTTGTGAAGTGTTCTCAGCCAACTGCTTTGCAAATAAAGCTGCAGGTGCCATACAAGAATGATCTGCATGGATAATATCGAACTTCTCCCGTTTCATGACATCAGTAAGGTCTTTTAGAACCTGAGACCCAATATGCTTTTGCATATATATTGAAATAGGGAGTAAACCTGCCGTTACTTTTCTAAGTAATGTGTTTTCTGTTGAATGATTACACAACACTACTTTTGCATATCTTTTAGCTTCGTGAAGTTCTGTTGGAAGCGGTGCTTTATCCCCCAAGCAAAAGAGAGTAACATCATGACCTGCTTTTGAAAACTCTTTTGTTAGATTTGCAATTGCAATGCGTCCGCCATCGTCGGGTGGAAACGGAAATTGAGGGGATAACTGGAGAATTTTCATGAAATAGTGATTTTTTGCTTTGTGTTCTTTTACATCTGTCAAATTTCAAATCTGCTGATACATTCTTTGAATATTAGAAATTGCAAGAGCAGATTCTTGTAAAATTACGGAAATTTTGATGTTTTTTACTATTTGCTTCCGATTCTCAATGTAACTGCATTGTCCTTCTCTATTGCCTCATTATGAAATCAATTAATGTAGTATGTAAATATTCTAAGGAAATCTATCGGCTCTCAGGACTGATTTATCCATTTGATTTTACTTATATTCATAGAACTTCCACTATCTCTTATTTTTTTGTAGGATAAATTTCCTGCAATTATTTTCAATTTTCAAATTATCTTTGTAACCAAGTTGGTATAGAATGCTTTTTGCCTATGTAGTTTATGCACTTGCAATCAGCAAATTAATATTATGAATGGACTCATACAATATTCTCAGCTTACGGATGAAGACCTTTTTGAACTGGTAAAATCTCATGATGAGACTGCGTTCAGAGTTCTTTACAAACGTTACGACAAAAGGCTTTATGCTTATTGCTTTAGAGTTGCAGGTGAAAAGAAAAGTGCAGAAGATTTATTTCAGATGACAATGACAGCAGTATATGAGAAGCGTGAATCGTTTTTAGGTGGAAGTTTTGTTGCTTGGCTTTTTACAATAGCCCGTAACTTTAGCATAAAAGCAACAAAACATTTACGTTTCACCAGAACTACTATGCTTTGTTTGGATGATTATTCTGAAATCATCGAAGACAGCAGCGATAAAACAGATGTTGATATTATGATGTACGATGCACTTCATAATGCAGTGTCAACATTATCATCAGATTATAAAGAGGCACTTGAACTTCGGTATTTTGAAGGTTTCTCTTATGAACAAATTTCAGAAGCACTTTCAATTTCCGTTTCCCTTGCAAAAGTTAGAGTGTTTCGAGCAAAACAGCAATTACAGCAAATTTTATCCCCTTACTTAGAAGAGTATCAATCATGACAAATAATGAATTACTCGCCAAAATGTTAGACGGTACATTAACAGCTTCAGAGCGAACTATTCTTAATGCAGAAGCTGCTGCTCATCCCGAATTTGCCAATGAACTTGAGCAAATGAAGCGAATAGAGTCAATTCTCACCAAATCCGGTAAT
>CALMMI010000551.1 GCA_937868245.1 uncultured Ignavibacteria bacterium
ACCCGAGTATTTTTTGGAAGCATTACGAAATGTTTTGGAGCGCAAGCCAATGTTCCGGGAACAGATTGAAGCACATTTTTTGGGTGCATTCCGTCCCGAACATCTCGGATTGATTGAACGCTACGGTCTAAAGGACAGGGTACATGTACACGGATACTTGAACCATAAGGAATGCGTAAAATTTTTGCTTGAATCAGATGTTTTATGGGTGATGATGCGGGATGACAAAAGCACCCCGGGTAAGATTTTTGAATATATCGGTACAGGGAAAAAAATACTCGGCTGTCTGCCTAACGGCACGATGAGGAATATTATCCACGAGGCAAACGGGGTATGTACCGAGCCGGATTTTGTTACCGAAATTGAAAGAGCAATTGAGTATCTTTTTGGTCAGTTCTTACGGAACGAACTTACGGGAGCACCCCCTTCCGTTATGAATAAATACAACCGTAAATTTTTAACCGAAAAACTTGCAAAAATCCTTACATCCGTAGCGAAATAGGAGATTGTTTGCATCTGTGTTATTGATTTGGTAATTTGCAAAAAATTGTGGGTTGCAGGTTGGAAAAGAAGTCTATACTTAGATTTTTTTCTGCAATTCAATTTCTGATTCCCGAACTACATCAATACGCTTATGAAACTCTCCTGCACTTTAATTTTGCTTGTTTGTTTATCTGTTATGAACCTCTCCGCTCAGGACGAATGGGAAAGGGAACAGACTGCCGAAGCACACTCACGTTGGATGGAATGGGCACACCCTACCCCCTCAGGATTTGTAGAACCGCCACGTATCCCTTTGCAAGACAGGAAGATTCCGTCCGTTTTATCCGCAGAAGAAAATGCGTCTGCTTTTGTGAATGTAAATCTCATCGGAAAGGAAACCGACCAATTTCCTGTTCAGAACGAGTCTTCTATTGCAGTTAATCTTACGAATCCCTTAAATATTATTGCCTCGGCTGTGGACTACCGCGGAGGTTCTTCGGCATGGGCATATATTTCATTCGACGGTGGGAAAAACTGGGCGGATACCAATCTCGGCAAGCCTGATTCAATGACCACCGCAGGAAATGACCCCTCAGTTGCTTTTGCAAATGACGGAACTGCCTATCTGTGTTATGGTGCTTTTGGTGACAGGAGTGGTACCAACCCTGCAAATGGTGTGTATATATCTATCACAACCGATGGCGGTAAAACATGGAAAAGACATATCCCAGTAATCACACACTTCGGGAAACAAACAGCTGATTCCGCATTTGAAGATAAATATTATGTTGTGGTTGACAATTCACCTACTTCTCCATACTACAAACGGTTGTACATCCCCTGGAAACGTGTTACGGCAAGGGATTCTGCCACTCAAATAGTGCTTACGCACTCTGATGATAAGGGGCTTACATGGTCAAAACCAGTAAATGTAAGTGCAAGGCTAACCGGTTCTTCGGAAGACACTACGTTCGGACAGAGCTTCCCGCTTACAATTTCGGGAAAAGACGGAACTGTATATTCAATATGGAACTACGGTCCGAAACACGGAATCGGATTTGCCAAATCGTCGGACGGCGGTACTACCTTTACATCACCCCGGATAATACAAACATATAAACCTCTTGGTGTTGCGCGGAAAATCCCCGAAGGGATACGCCATACCCTTAAAGGTGTCGTAAGAGCTGAAAGTTACCCTTCGATGGTATGTGATATTGACAGCACACACCCTAATTGGTTGTATTTATGCTGGGCAGCTGATGAAACTCCAAACGTCTATTTTTCACGTTCAACCGATAAAGGCGAAACATGGAGCACTCCAAAAATCGTTCATTCGGATACAACGAATGACCAATTTTGGTCGTGGATTGCTATCGACCGTACAAACGGCGATTTGGCTATAATGTATGCCGACAGCCGAGACGATAAAAATAACATACTGTCGAATTGTTACGTTAGCTATTCCTCAGATGCTGGCGATACATGGTACGACCACCGCGTAGCCGACGAAGGAAGCGATTTGAGACGTAATCCTTTTGCAGGAAATGCGTTTGCAGGTGATTATGCAGGTTGTTCATTTCATAACGGAATGATTTATCCGTCG
>CALMMI010000552.1 GCA_937868245.1 uncultured Ignavibacteria bacterium
ACAAGAGGTACAATATCAGCCGTCGAAGCAAGGGCAACGAAATCTAAATACTTATATGCACGTTCAGGTTCATTTCGACGGATGGAGAGGGCTTGAGCTAATTTGAAGGCAACACCACAAGCGGCAAGTGATTTGAAGGGATAGCTGCATCCTGGTTTCAAGGGGTCTAGAATTGCCACAGCATCAGGGAGCGATTCACCCGGTTCGTGGTGGTCGCACACTATTGTCTCGATACCATATTCTTTTGCAAGTTGAATGGCATCTACAGAGGTAATACCGCAGTCCACTGTAATAATCAGCGTAGCACCGGCGGCGCGAGCTTGATTAATACTTGTATGCGATAGTCCATAACCGTCACCCTGGCGGTCAGGAATAAAATACTGCACACGTGCTCCTATTTCCCTCAGGAACTGAAGCATCAAAGCAGTACTGGAGGTACCGTCCACGTCGTAGTCACCATGTATCCATATAAGCTCGCCTTTTGATATGGCAAGCTCTATACGTTCAACAGCCGCTTCCATGCCGTCCATCAAAAAGGGGTCGTGAAACTCCTCTTTCGACGGCGCAAGAAATCTTCTGGCGGAAAAATCGTTATCCAATCCACGAGCGGCAAGAACCTGAGCCAAGCCGCGCGGTATATGGAGAGATGATGCTATGTTCTGAACTATACCTTCATTTGTAAACTCACGAAATATCCAACGGTATTTCAAGGAAATAACAGTATATTGTTGTAAAAACTGATGTAAACTTACGAAAAAATTAATAAACATTGTCAATTTATTTTGACATGTGGAAAAATAAACTGTGGAATATATCTGACACTATGAAGAAGACCGAATCCCCTAAACAAAAGAACAAACCACGCCGTACTGATGACGAAAGTTACTCCGACGAAACTATGTGGATGGATGAAGTGCGCCGCCACCATGAAAACAAGTCGGCTCTTTCCTTCAAAAGCGAAACAAAAACTCTCCGTAAAGAAAATAAAATCAAGCACATAACGACTGAGCATGGACGTGTGATCGCCTCCGAAGTGCGTCAGTGGATTGTACAACCTGACGGAACAACTACCGGAGAAATAGTGTGTTTAGCAGGAGGAACAGTTCAATCCCTTCATGAAGATGCATCATTAATTGCTGTTGGAGACGAGGTTGGATTCATCAGGGATGAAAAGCATCCATGCAAAGGAATGATTGTAAGCGTTGGTAAACGGCATACAAAATTATCCCGCAGGAGTGTAGGGAAAAATGCCTCGGAGCAAGTGCTGGTAAGCAATGCCGAGCAACTTCTGATAGTTATGGCTGCGGCAGAACCGTTCTATAACCGCCGTTTGATTGACCGGTATATAATCGCTGCCGAGAAGGGTAATCTTACACCTATTATCTGTATCAACAAAATCGAACTGATGCCTGAAAAAATGCTTCGGGAAGATATGGCGATTTATAAAACCTTGGGGATTAAAACTATTTTTGTAAGTGCAGAAACCGGTAAGGGAATCCCGACTCTCGAGCGTGCGTTGCGCGGTAAAATCACTGTATTCTCAGGTCCATCCGGTGTTGGGAAATCAACAATTGCCAATCTCCTTCTTGGTGAAGAGATGCAAGAGACGGGTGAAGTAAGCCAGCGAACATGGAAAGGTCGGCACATAACCACATCTGCAATCATGTACCCGTTAACAAAAGGTGGGTTTATAGCTGATACCCCAGGATTGCGAGAATTTGGACTGTGGGATGTAAATAAAGACGAAGCACAGTTCTTCTTCCATGAATTTGATCCCTATTTCCCATTATGTAAATACAAATGGTGTTCACATACACACGAACCGGGCTGCGCGGTTATTGAAGCATTGAATAAAGGGGAAATCAATCCTGAACGGTATCAGAGTTATGTGAATATACTTGAGAGTAAGGAGAGGTAATTATCTCCCAAAAGTACCGATAATCTATGTTACTATGTGTTTAGATTTTCATTGATGATTCTTAATCTTAAAACACATAGGAACATAGATTCACATAGGGTATTCTTACCTCCGATAGAGCTCAAAGGAACATACTAATAGATACTCTTTTTATTTACGCCCCGCCTGCCCCTTTGAATTTATCCTCCTCGAACCAAAAAAGAAAATTGAACGAAGTGAGTGAACCATACGATTTTGTGATGTAGCTTTGGAACTTTATTTTCTCACCTTCCGAAAGATTTTTATCGGAATTGATTTGCTGCTCCAAAACACGTAGATTATCCCGAACCATAATAATCTTACTCAGGAAACGGTCAATCGGCATTTCGTTTTCCTTCATTGATTTATCTGCCGGAATAAATTTAATAGTTCCGCCCTTCCATTTAGGGGCTTGTTCGCCTGATGTGCGCTTGTCCATTTCTGCTGCTAATGCTTTGGCGAGTTCGTGAATTTCATGATAGTCCATAGTTTTTCGTAAATT
>CALMMI010000553.1 GCA_937868245.1 uncultured Ignavibacteria bacterium
CACTGATTGGTATATCAATGATTGGATTTTTGGGAGCATCTGTTTCTATCGAAAGAATAGCCGTGTTCAGTCCGCTTACTCCCATTGAAGGCGTAAACTTAATTATGTAGTCAACAAACTCATTCGTTTTTAAAACAGTTGGGGGTTGAGTTAAATTTGTGATTGTAAATGCAGCCGAGTTTGGACCTGTAATAACAGGTTTGTTCTTGATTACCAAATCAGCCAACCCCAAACTTGTAAGCCGTACCGAATCAAGTTTCGTATCACACTGCGCAACCACTCCCATATCAATCGAAGAAGCAGAAAGCATTACCTCCGATTGAACGCCTTTGCCGGCAAGCAAGATTGTAGCTGAATCACGGCAACCGCCATCTTGAAGCAGGGAAACTGCTGTCAACGTGGCTGAGTCATCAGTCATCGCAGTTGGAGCATATTCGCATATAATCGTAACCTCTTGACCCGGAAGAATAATACCCGGGAGAGGAGGAGTAACCGAAACAATTCTAAATGGTGCAGGAAGTGGAGGGAAATCTTGTAATGATGCAGGTGCGCTTCCGTTATTTCTGAGAATGAGCGTTACCTGTTTTTTATCTCCTGCTTTTACAGCCGAGAATTGTCCTGTTCCTATGAAATCTAGTTGTGTTTCAATGCCTTCTGCTTTTAGGATAAGGGTGTCAACATAATTACACTCATTGAGTGTTGCTATTAATCTGGTTTCTATTTTTCCTCGTGAACGGGCTTTAAATCGTACTTTTATTAACTGGGAAAATCCAGCCTTGATAGTATCTGCTGCAATCGAATAGGAAAAGTTCGATTGATCCTGGAGCTTAATTTCGCTTACTGAAATCGGTAATGACGACCTGTTCAGTATCCATAAATTTGCTTCATTTTCCCGGTCAGGAGATACACATATTTTACCAAAATCAAATGTATCTATAGGTGAACTTTTATCCGGATTTAAAAATGTGAGCGCAATTTCATCTCGATTTCCTGTGT
Organism: uncultured Ignavibacteria bacterium; assembly: GCA_937868245.1. GTDB lineage: Bacteria > Bacteroidota > Ignavibacteria > Kapaibacteriales > UBA961 > JADJXV01. Next base: position 997 of record CALMMI010000553.1, read on the forward strand.
AGCTTATTTTCCAAGGATTTTTCCCGACTTCTGTATCATTATTAATAAGGATGAGTGTATCATTCAATCTTCCGGTAGTAGTAGGTTTTGTAAATTTAACAATAAACTTTTCCGGTTTTCCTTTCAAAATAGTAAGCGGGAATGCAGATGGAGCTGGGGTGATAAGGGTAAACCCTTGATTGTTATAAAAAAATGAAGGAGGCTGAATGATAAGCGGGTTAATACCTTCGTTAACGACATCCAGAGTATCATAATAAATATCATCGGGGCATACCAACGTCCTGTTAAAATAACGGTCTCTACTACTATTGATAATCGGTTCATTACCCAAACGTAGAATATTTGCTGCTGCTTGAGACATTACTAAAATGGGTTCGGCTGTGTAAGCCAAAACATCAGGATTTTGAACACGCTGCATAGCTACCATATAATATCTCATCTGGGGATAAGACGTAGTATTGGTTAGGTCTATAACTTTTGTGTATTTACCGCCTGTTGTGCCGATAACACTGTCAATAATCTTCCATTCACCAAACTCAGGACGTAAAAAAATAAGAAAGGGCTGCCCATTCGAACTGATGGTGATAGATGCAAGCCGTTTAATAATGGTAGTTGTATCCGTAGTAGGACCTTGATACTTTGACCCTGCAAACGAAGGTAATACAGGGGGTTGTATATCCAGTAGTGCATCATATCTGAAACGTCCAGAACCCCCAGCAGGATTTTGATTCCCGCCCGATACATTAATATTAGTGCAGTTTGTAATGTCGTATTTACTCATCAACATAATAGCACCACCGGAACCTGAACCACCGTTATTATTAGTCTCACCCTTCCCTCCAGTTGCACCAATTGAATGGCATTGAAGACTTGAAATACTATATCCATAAAGAGAAATTGCACCACCACCACCACCACCTTCACCACCACAATCATTAGGATTGGTGATACTTGCATTAGGATTGCCACCTGCGCCGCCAGATCCTCCTGCAAAAGGAACTAGGCAGCTGTTACCGACAATTTGTCCACCGGATTGACTTAAACTATTACTGTTTGCACCTGAGGTGAAATATCCACCACCACCACCATGCTGTTTATTTTGATACCCACTACCTCCACCATGACCACCAGGTGAATTGCAAATTTTACCAGAACCGCAATTCTCACCAGATGATCCAAATGGATGTCCGCTTCCACCTCCCGCTGCTTCATATGCTGGAGATGATAATCCTCCTAGCATCCCATTTAAACTTGTTCCATTTGCATCACTTCCTGAAGAAAGAATTGCAGTGCTAATGTAAGTATCAAATGCTCCCGAATTGTTCATGCCCCCCTTCCCTCCTCCTGAATATCCATTGCCACCATTCTCTTTCGGTACCTCGAAATCACAAAATTGACCGCCACCGCCTCCTCCTCCCGGTCCGCCATGCTGGTTGGTAGCATCAACAGATATTATAGTAGAACTGCCTCCTGAAATCTTCCCTTTGGTAAGAACAATAAACGGTAAATATCCTTGATTGCCGGGTGTCCATGGGTCACAATCTGCTGTTGAAACGGTGTATGTTTTATCTCCAAGTACCATTCTATCTACAAGCATGGCACCACGTCTGGAGCGAATCCCCAATGACCCTTCACCTAAGACAGTTTCAGTACTTGCACTTTTATCTCCAAACGAATAAGGCTTAACAATGTAGAATGTATCAACATTAGAATATTGACCGCTTGAAAACACACGAATAGGTATTCTGTATTCCTTTGGTAATAATTTCCAATCCTCAGTTGATGGTTCGATAACCGGTATCCGTACAAATATTTGTGTGGAAATCAGCCGTCCGTTCCAGCTAACGACTACAGGTCCTATTACTAGTTTATTTGTATCCAATGGATTAACGCATTCAACACGTACTTTGTCGGTGGAGTTGTTCAGATAGAGTCCATCCGTTCCGAATGAACCGTTTGCATTGTTGGGTGCAATAATTTCGATATAGGTATTCATATTTGGAGTTCCTATATCGGGGATAATATAGGAAATAACGGGTTGGGCTGCCATGCTAATTGTGGTCATTAGGAAAGCGGCAAAAAGAAGGATATGATTCATACAGTTTGCTCCGGTGGATTTTACAACTTTGGCAAATCTACGACTATTAACAGGTATTATCCAAAGTATTTATTGCTCTGGTTTTGCTACTGCTATTTGTTAACATACATTCGCATAATTATCGGTGAATGAACCGGAATATTGATTCACCGGGTTGCACTGTGAAAAGTAATCTTTAAAAAAATTACTTGCGAAATAAATTAAATAATATTCTTTAATTATGATAGATTACGCTGAATTGTGATATATGTTTGTGCTTTGATTTTTTTTCATCAATAATTAGCAGTAATTTTGAAAAAATCATACGTGAAGAAATACAATTGCATTTTGCACGTCAAACTCCACGTAGAATGCAATGAATCATCAAATTACACACACTTTCGTTTAATAGTTATAGTTGAATTATGATAAATCTCTTGAAAAAAATGTTCGGTACCAAGCACGACAAAGACGTAAAATTGCTCCGACCGATAGTAGATGAAATTAATGCCGAATTCGAAAAATTATCCGGTCTGTCTGATGAAGAGCTTCGTGCCAAAACAGATGAATTTAAGCAGTTTATTATAGATCAAATTGCATCTCTCACTCAGGAAGAAGCCGACCTACGACAAAAACTTCTTACAGAAGTACTAACACACGAAGAACACGAGGAAATCTACGCACGGCTTGCTCAAATTGAAAAAGAAGAATATACTGCAATTTCCGAAGCAACCGACGAACTTCTACCACAGGCGTTTGCCGTGGTAAAGGAAGTATGTCGCCGTCTTACCGAACGTAAATTTACATACGATGTTGTTGACCAGTCTCTAACTTGGGCAATGGTTCCGTATGATGTACAGCTTATCGGCGGAATTGTAATTCACCAAGGTAAAATTTCCGAAATGGCTACAGGAGAGGGTAAAACACTTGTTGCTGTTGCACCTATGTATCTAAATGCACTAACAGGACGTGGGGTACACTTGGTAACTGTGAATGATTACCTTGCCCGACGTGACTGCGAATGGATGAAACCTGTGTTCGATTTCCTAGGAATCAATGTGGGTGCGATTCAATCCCAGCAAACACCGGCTGAACGTAAAGAACTCTACTCGATGGATATTACCTACGGAACAAACAACGAGTTTGGTTTCGATTATCTTCGCGATAACATGGTTACCGACGTTGAAGAAATGGTTCAACGACCGCATTTCTTTGCAATCGTGGATGAGGTTGACTCGGTATTGATTGACGAAGCAAGAACCCCGTTGATTATTTCTGGTGCTGTGGGGCATACTGCCGACCAACGATTCGACCAAATGAATCCACGTGTACGAAGAATCGTGGAAGCACAATCCAAATTGACCAATGCTATCATTTCCGATGCAGAAAAGCTCTTAAAATCTGATAAAAAAGAAGACAGGAATGCAGCAGGTGTTGCAATTCTTAGAACATTCCGAGGCACACCAAAACAAAAACGTTTGGCTAAAATCCTGCAAGAACCTGAATACCAGAAATTGATGCGCGAAACAGAACTGGAATATTTGCGCGATCAAGGAACAAAAATGACGGAAATTGACGAGGAATTATACTACACAATTGATGAACGCAATCATCAGATTGATATTACCGAAAAAGGACGTGAATTGCTTGCCGGTATCGGCGGAGATACAGAAATGTTCGTTATTCCGGATATTGCTGCTGAACTCAGCGTTATTGAAGGGGATAAGAATCTTGCAACTGATGAAGAACGCCAAAACCAAAAAGACGAAGCTATGCGGCTTTATTCCGAGCGTAGCGATACCATCCATACAATCTCGCAAATTTTGCGTGCATATTCACTCTATGAACGTGATGTAGAGTATGTGGTTGATGATGGTAAAATTAAGATTGTGGATGAATTTACCGGTCGTATTTTGGAAGGTCGCCGTTATTCCGACGGTTTGCACCAAGCTATCGAAACAAAGGAAGGCGTAACTGTTGAAAAAGATACCCAAACCCTTGCAACGGTAACTCTCCAAAACTACTTCCGTTTGTATAAAAAATTAGCGGGCATGACCGGAACTGCTGAAACAGAAGCAGCCGAGTTTGAAAAGATTTATAATTTGGATGTTGTGGTTATCCCAACAAACAGAAATATTATCCGTAAGGATATGGATGATTATATCTACCGTACCAAACGCGAAAAATATAATGCCGTTGTAATCGAAGTTCAAAAACTTGTTACGGAAGGTCGTTCCGTACTTGTAGGGACAACGAACGTTGAAGTTTCGGAAATCCTAAGTAAGATGCTTCGCCGAGCTAATATTGCTCATAATGTGTTGAACGCAAAGCAGCATCAACGTGAAGCGGAAATTATTTCCCTTGCCGGAAAAAAAGGAACAGTAACAATTGCAACCAATATGGCTGGTCGGGGTACAGACATTAAACTGGATACGGATGTCCGTGGAGCCGGAGGTTTGGCAATCGTGGGTACTGAGCGCCACGAAGCCCGCCGTATCGACCGTCAATTACGCGGACGTGCAGGTCGCCAGGGTGATCCCGGGTCTTCACAATTCTTTATTTCGTTGGAAGATGATTTGATGCGTTTGTTTGGTGGTGCAAGAATCTCCGGTGTTATGCAAAAGTTGAAAGTACCGGACGGTGAGCCAATCCAAGCCGGACTTATTACCAAATCGGTTGAGAATGCACAAAAGAAAGTGGAAGAAAACAATTTTGGTATCCGTAAGAGACTGCTTGAATACGATAACGTGATGAATCAACAGCGCGAAGCTATCTATACCCTCCGCCGTCAGGTTCTAAAAGGCGAGCGTATGAAGGGCGAATTGTTCAGCTATGTTGAAAACCTTGCGTATGAATGGTACGAAAACAACCATGCAGAAGGAAACTTGGAAGCTCTTAAGGATTCTGTAAGAACTACACTCCTATGCGAAGTTGACATAGATAAGAATCAGTTTAGAGATTTGAAAGCAGATGAATGTGTTGAATTAATTCTGGAAGCAGCAAAGGAATTCTATAACCGTAAGGAAGAAAAACTGGGTGTAGAATTTACAACTCATATCGAACGTGTAGCTTTGCTCCAAACTATTGATGAAAAATGGCGCGAGCATTTGGTTGTTATGGACGACCTTAAAGAAGGTATCCACCTCCGTGCGTATGGTCAAAAAGACCCGCTTTTGGAATATAAAGGTGAAGCAGTAAGAATTTTCCAACAATTGATTGGTGAAATCCAAAAGGAAGCTGTCAATTTTGCATTTAAGTTCTTCCCACAGTTCCAACAACCAGAAGAAAAACCAAAACAAAACAAACCGGCACAAAGTCAACGTAAAGTTGATAATGGAGGTTTGCCTCAGCTGACAAATGTAAATGTTACAAACTCTGCTTCGCTAAGATTCTCACGCCCTACGATTACTCCGGTTTATCATACAGGAGAAGAAGAGGAAGCTCATGCAAACGACAGCAAAACTGTTCATCGTGAAGAGCCTAAAATAGGGCGTAATGACTTGTGTTATTGTGGAAGTGGCAAAAAATACAAGCAATGTCACGGGCGCACATCTGCTTCTGCAGCCGAATAACTGGTTCTATAAAAAATTACTTGTTTCAAACGGTTTAAGTTCTTATTTTTGTTCAAATATCATCATACAATCTAATGTTTTGGAGTACATCAATGAAAAAGATTTTTACAGCGACAGGTATAGTAGCTACAGTAATGCTGCTTATCGGATCGTTCCAGTTCGCTTCAGCGCAAAAATATAGTTTCACACCCTCCAATCATATAACAGCACCTTGGAAAACAGATGGAACTAAAACAGAATTCAATATGTTTATTAAAAATCTGACAGAAGGAAGTTTGGATTTATCTTGGAAGTATATTTCAAGTGACCTTCAAATTGGCTGGACTTATCAGATTTGCGATAATTTCAATTGTTACTCCACATTTCCTGACGGAGCAAAATTTAAGTCGATAAAAAAAGGTGAATCTGCGTTTTTTATTTTCGATATTGATCCTGTAGAGGGTGCACCCGGTAAAGCAACCATCCTACTTGGAGTGTATGAAACATCAAACCCGTCACAAGTAGATACTGTCGGTTTTACAATTGAGCCTCCGTCTTCAGTTGAAGAACCTGCTTCTTACACAGCCGGAATTACTCCTAATCCTGCTACTGATATGATTACAGTTTCAGCTGAGGCTGCTCTTAATTCTTTGCAAGTGTTTTCTGCTGTAGGAATGAAAGTTATGGAAATCACAAACACTAACAATACCGAAGTACAATTGAATGTACACGAATTGCCTGCAGGTGTATATTATATCAAAGCACGAGACATTTACGGAAAAACAGTAGCAACCAAATTCCAGAAATTCTGATCGGACACCATTAGGACTCCAAAACAAAAGCAAGTCGAATCTTCGGCTTGCTTTTGTTGTTTTCAAGGTGCGTATGTTTTTAAGGAAGGAGAGGAAATTCTTTAAGCTCTGTGTTTGATTCGCATAAGGGGCATTCACTTGGATTCCAAAGCGATTGGGGAATCTGCAGAGCGCTAATTTGGCGTACATTCAGTACATTATGTTTGCCGGTTGTATCAATAACCGATGCAACCCCAATCAATCGTGCATCTTCTGTCAGGATTTTTCTTGAGATTGCCCGAAGGTGTGCTAAGTCTTCCGATAGAACATCATCAACAATCAAGATTCTGTCACCGGAATGAATTTCCAAATCCGGGTATAATGCAGTCTCTTCGGATTGCCATAGTCCATCAGTGAAAATTACACGTGCTTCAAGTTGCCTGCCAATCTCAGCTGCAAAGAGAATTGCTCCGATACGTGAAGCCACAACCAGTTGAACATCCATATCAATAAAGTGCTTAACAATTTCGTAGGCGAATTTACGGTTTGTAGGCGGAAACTGTAATGCTTTGTTCACTCTATATGCACAATCAGTATGAATGCCGTTTTTAAGCATGAAATGACCGCTTATAACAGCATTTTTTTTAAGTAATATATCGTAATATTCTTTGTTTTCCATAGGGTAATTCCATAAATTGGATTGGCATTTGAATATCAGCAAACAAACATATTTCCATTAGAACCGTCGATTGCTGTATATTTATCGAAATAGACGTATTAACAACAAAATAGACGTATCAAATAGTATTATTTTATGCATATTTCTTCCACTTCTTCTGATTTCAAGCAAACATTTGATGAGTTTCACTCACAAATAGAAGAAACTCTCCATTCTCTTTTTGCATTCCGTCGTCCCGATTCACTTTACCACCCGATTACCTATCTGTTCGAGGGCGGGGGTAAACGTTTGCGTCCTATACTGACGATGGTAGCAGCCGGTGCAGTAGGCAATAACCCTAACGATGCCTTGCAAAGCGGTGTTGCGATGGAAATTCTCCATAACTTTACGCTTGTTCATGATGACATTATGGACAAATCCCCTATCCGGAGGGGGAGGGAAACGATTCACAAACGTTGGAATGAATCTGCTGCGATTCTAAGCGGTGATGTAATGATTGGTGTTGCCTATAATCTTATTATCACTTCTTCTCGATTAATGCCGAGGTTTGATGATATACTTTCAGCCTTTACTCATGGATTAGTTGAAGTGTGCGAGGGACAGGCAATAGATCTTGATTTCCAGCATCAGGCGTCGGTAACAATGGATGAATACATTGACATGATAGAACGTAAAACAGCAAGACTTCTCGAGATGTCGGCTGCAATTGGCGGGCTTGTAGGAAATGGAACTTTTGAGCAAAATGAAGCACTGAAAAAATATGCCCTGCATCTTGGAATTGCTTTTCAGATTCAAGACGACTTGCTTGATCTTACAGCAAAACAGCACGAACTGGGTAAGTTTATCGGTCAGGACATCGTAGAAGGAAAGAAGACATATTTAATAATTAGAGCTACTGAAAAAGCAACAAGCGAGGAACATTGTTCATTATTACAGCGTTTTTATGATGAAAAAGGTCTGGCAGGAGAAG
>CALMMI010000554.1 GCA_937868245.1 uncultured Ignavibacteria bacterium
ACTCCCCAAGCACGTCCACGAGGGATGATTGTTACTTTATGCACAGGATTGCTATGGGGAAGTAGTTTCCCAGCAAGAGCGTGGCCCATTTCATGATAAGCGGTTGTTTCCTTTTCCTTGTCGGAGATTACCATGCTCTTACGTTCAACACCCATTAGGATTTTATCTTTTGCACTTTCAAAGTCGTACATAGTAACGGTTTCACCGTTGCGACGTGCAGCGAAGAGGGCAGCTTCATTTACCAAATTTGCAAGGTCGGCACCGGAAAGACCGGGAGTACCACGAGCTATGATTTCAAGGTTGACTTCGGAGCTTAATGGAATTGTTTTTGTATGAACTTTCAGGATGCCTTCACGACCTTTAACATCCGGGCGGTCAACTACAACCTGACGGTCGAAACGTCCGGGACGAAGGAGGGCAGTATCGAGAACATCAGGGCGGTTTGTTGCCGCAATAATAATTACTCCAAGATTTTGCTCAAAACCATCCATCTCGACAAGTAACTGATTAAGTGTCTGTTCACGTTCATCATGACCGCCACCTAAACCTGCACCGCGAGAGCGACCTACTGCATCAATTTCGTCAATAAACACAAGGCATGGTGCACTGCGTTTTGCTTGGTCGAACAAGTCACGAACACGGCTTGCACCCACACCAACGAACATTTCAACAAAGTCCGCTCCAGATATAGAGAAAAACGGAACATTTGCTTCACCTGAAACAGCACGGGCAAGTAAGGTTTTGCCTGTACCCGGAGGTCCTAAAAGAAGAACACCGCGCGGAATCTTACCACCGAGTTTTTGGAATTTTGCAGGTTCTTTCAGGAACTCGATAACTTCTTGCAATTCATATTTAGCTTCGTCGCATCCTGCTACATCGGCGAATGTTTTTCTGTTGACGCCTGTTTCGTTCAGTAAGCGGGCGCGGGATTTCCCAAAAGAAAATATACCTTTTGAGCCGCCGTTTTGCATTCTGCGCATCATAAAGAAGAACACACCGAAGATTAATGCCCACGGGAGGATTGAGTACATTAACATAGTCCAGATGTTTTCACTGTCTTTGTAGCTCCACGTCATTCCTTTGGATGCCCATACTTCCTCTGTTTTAGAATCTACCACACCAAGTTTAGTAGTAAAGCCCGAAACTACTTCGTCGCGTCCGCTACGGTTTACTTTTTGAGGTTCTTTAAGGATTCCGTGTAATTCAAAATCATTCAGTTGTGATTTTTCAATGACGGCTGAAGCAATTTTACTGTTGTTAAGAAAATAACTGTATTCTGAATAGGTAATGGGTTTTTCGGAATGTTCTTTAGTATTTAAGAAATTCCAAAGAAACAATAAGCCGGAGATTCCGATACCCCAAATCAATACAGTTTTCAGAATCTTGTTCATCGAGTCATTATTGCCATTATTACCGTTACTATTATTGCCGCCTGGTCCGAAATTATTATTGAATGGAGGTTTTGGTGACGGCTTTTTATTGTTGGGAGAGCCATCGTTTTTCATTTCGTTCATTAGAAGTGTTTCCATATTGTATGAATGTTTTTGCCGAAAAATGTGTAGAAATTATATCATAATTTGAATGAGATAAACATGAATTGAAAAGTAAGTGGATTAGCTGAAAAGAGGAAATTATCTACTTCACTATACTTACATTTGTTATGACGAATGACGAATTGTGGAAATTGCTTTTAGTTCGAAATTTTTTGTTGAAAAGAGTAAAGAGGCTTATGAATTTGAGGTTAACCATGCGGCTATTCAATACAAAAGGTGAGCGTAGATTGCTCACCTTTTGTAGAGAGACCAAAGAATTTGATACCGGATTACGACTTTGCTTTCAGTAAATGCCAAACCTCTGCTAAAGTCAACCGTTTACCGTATGATAGAATTCCAACCGTGAATATTTTGGACGAAACATAAATAACACCTATAATTGAGACAACCATAAGAGCAATTGAAAGTAAAATTTCCCATAATTCAGGTGTTTGTACTGCTATCCGGGCAGGCATCACCGACGGTGTGAGGAAGGGGATATATGTCAGCACCTTTGCCAATGTACCATTTGGATTTGCCAGAAAAGATATGATAAGAACTAAAGGCATAACTGCCAACATGATTATGTAACCCGTTATATTCTGTGCTTCCTGTTCTGTTGTAACAGTTGAGCCGATTCCTATCATCAACGAAGCATAAAACAAATAACCTAAAATTGCAAAAAGTAACGTGATAGGTAAATGAGCGGTAATAGCAACTGCCATATCGAGTTGTGTTCCGGCGATAACGGCTAACAAACCCCAAACACCACCTTGAACTAACCCAAGCCCACCTAAACCAAGTAATTTCCCAAACATTAATTCCTTTGCAGAACAAGATGAAAGAATTACTTCCATTATGCGATTGCTTTTTTCCTCCAATAAACTTCTTACCAGTGCCTGACCTGTAGTAGAAATCAATATAAAA
>CALMMI010000555.1 GCA_937868245.1 uncultured Ignavibacteria bacterium
TGATTTTTGTTTTTTTATCTACTTAATTGTTTTTTAAGAGGTTAGTGTTTGTGTATAGTTATTTTTTATAATTGAGAAGGTTATTATTGAGATTGAATTAGGCTGTGTTGTTTTTTATTAATGAGTTGTGTATTTATATGTTTTAGTTTCCATAGAGATGGGGCATTGCCCTTTCTCCCGCGCTTTGAGATGAAATTTTTATCGGTATTGGTATATTAATTACCAGCACAATAGGACATAGCAATGCCCTATCTCTACCGGACTATACATCTCATGAAATACATAAAAAAAAGAGATAGGGCATTATTGCCCTATCTCTTTTTTTAATTCACTTTAACTCGATAATTGCCTATAGTTTAATTAACAGGGAAATCCCCCGTTATTATCCTATCAACAATTATTTCTTTGGAGTTGTCGGTACTGCGATAGCTTTTCCTGAAGCATTTGGAGGAGTAACAACTGTTCCAGTTCCGTTTGCTGTACCCGGTGCAGGGGCTGCAGTTTCTTTCACATCACCATACGCTGTAAGGTCGATTGATGCATAATCTGCATTCGAAGTAGCAATCTTGCAAGTAGCTGTGAAATATCCTTTTTCTTTAGGTACGATTGACGCTGCAACTTCTGCTTCCCCGCCTTTTTTGATTACCAAACCTTTTTTGATATTCAATGTCAAGCCGTTTGTTGTTGTAATTTCACCGATTGTAACATCTTCTGATGAATTATTTTGTAGGTGTACAGTTGCCGTAGCAGGAGTTCCTACTGTTAATCCTGAGAATGCAAAATATGGGGAAGGTGCGATATTTAAATCGCGGGTAACATCAGCTTTCAACATCAAAATTTTGCTTGGGGATACAGGGTCGTTACTTGTTATAGATACAGATTTTGTAATCGGACCATTGGATGCACCAAGATTCAAAGAAATTTCAGTTTTAGCAATTTCTCCGGGTTTCAATTCTTTTTTGTCGAGATCTGCTGTTTTTGTACATCCGCAACCTGGGTGAACATCAGTGATATTCAAAACTTGGTCACCAACATTTTTAATTTGAACAACGGTTTTCAGCGGGGTGTCTTTAGCTTTTACTTTTCCCCAATCGTGAGTGTCGCCGCCAACAATTTCAATTTTTGGCTGTGCAACAGCTATCGAAGCAGCTGCCAAAAAAGCGGCAGCAATAAAACTAACAGTTTTCATAAGATTATCCTATAAAATAAATATAAAAAATAAAGAGAAAGATTAAAGAAATTCAATGTAAAGTATTATCAATCACGAAATTATTTCGCAATTCCGGAACCCACCAACAGTAAATTTGCCGCACCGTTTTCCGCTCTTACCTGGCATACACCATTGATTTGCCCTTTTGAAACCGGAGTAAAGTATCCATACACAACTTTTTTCTCACCCGGTTTGAAGGTAGTACCCTTTGCGATACTCAATGTAAGTCCGTTAGAATTCGTAATACTTTCGATTTTTACGATTTTCTTGGATGTGTTTTCCATTGTAATTTGAGCAGTAGATTTTTTACCAACCTTTAAATCATTAAATACAAATACACTCGATGGGATTACTTTCAAATCCGGTTCGGGAGTAATCTGTTTAATTGTATTCGGCTTTGGAGCAGCAGAATTGCCTTCTAAAACAGGTGTAGTCGACTCGTAGACCAAGTAGTCAATTCGTGAATTCGGATAAGCTTTCTTTAGATTGTTGCAGATGATACTGCTCACTAAAACATCG
>CALMMI010000556.1 GCA_937868245.1 uncultured Ignavibacteria bacterium
TGAAGAACTCGGTAATAAATCGGGTATAGCTGATATGACGGGCTATTTAGGACTTGTTAACCAAATGCTCGATGACAACCTTACAGCCATGAAATATTATTATACATCATTGCTAATGAATGAAGAGCTTGGTAATAAAAGAGGGATAGCTTTCAACACCAATAAAATTGGTGCATTATATGGTGAAAAGAAATTTAAAGGATACAATGCCTCAAAAGCAGAAAAATACCTGTTGGAAGCTGTCGAATTGAATAAGGAACTTGGAACTAAAGAATATTTGTACAGAAACTACGAAACTCTATCCGAATTCTACGACCAAATGGGTGACGGCTCAAACGCATATAAATACCACAAACTCTACCATGCCCTCGAAAAAGAAGTGCAAAGCGAAGAAGCTAAAAAACAAGCAGAACAATTAGACTACGAACGCAAAACCGCTGAAAAAGCAAAGCAAACAGCAATTGACCGCGCAAAGCACGAGGCAACCGAACAGCTTCTTCATAATGTACTGCCACCAAGCATTGCAGCAAAAATGTTGAGCGGAGAAACCCTTATAGCAGAGAAACTCGATAATGTGTCGGTTCTTTTTGCAGATATTGTAAACTTTACCAGATTATCTCAGCGTATTTCTCCTGAAGAGCTTGTGCAAGGTTTGGATATGGTATTTTCAGCATTCGATGTTCTAGCTGAAAAGCATGGATTGGAAAAAATCAAGACCATCGGTGATTCATACATGGTAGTAAGCGGCGCGCCCGTCCCTCGCGAAGACCATGCTCAGGCTATTGCTGCAATGGCAATTGAAATGGTAGAATCCGTTAGAGCCTTTTCCTCATTAGCTGTGGGTACTTCAATTGAAATACGGGTGGGGATTCACACTGGAGAGGTTGTGGCAGGTGTAATAGGCAAAAAGAAATTTGCATACGATATGTGGGGCGATGCCGTGAATACTGCCAGCCGGATGGAATCACACAGCGAACCGGGTAAGATTCATATTACTGATGAGTTTGCAAAAGCCCTCAATACTCTTGATTCTGATTCATTACCGCTGATGGCTGATTTAAAGATAGTTGAACGTGGTGAAATTGAAATCAAAGGCAAAGGAAGAATGCGGACATACTTTTTGGAAAAGGCAATTTAGTTTATCTTACAATTGCAGTTTGCCAAGCAGAAAGAAACTTTGAATGAAGAATCTTAGTTAGTAGGAATTTGAGAATTTGAAGCTAAAGTAAGGTCCTGTTATGCTGAACTCGTTTCAGCATCTCCGCTATAACGACGAAATAGCACGTCCGAATCTGCTTGACCAGACAACAACGGAGATCCTGAATCAAGTTCAGGATGACAGATGTAAATATTATCTCTTTTGTCATTGCAGTATTTTATACTCTGCTTTAGGTCTGTATTGCGCACTGAAAGACGGTTTTTTCTTTTTTCGGTCAAGTCAAGTACATTCCTATTTATAAATTCTCTTTCTCAATTTCCTCCCCCTCTTTTACGTCTATACTTACTCTAAATCTGCAATCAATCTATTTTGAATACATGACCCTATGCTCCTTGCCATCGAATCATCGTGCGATGAAACTTCTGCTGCTGTATTAGATAATTCCGTTGTTCTCAGTAATGTTATTTCATCGCAACTGTTCCATACGGATCACGGCGGAGTAATACCCGAGCTTGCATCACGGGCGCACTTGCAGAGTATTTCGGCAGTTGTAAGGGAGGCGTTGGTCGCAGCAAATATCAGCGAAAATGATCTTGAAGCAATTGCAGTTACAACCGAACCGGGGCTTATCGGCTCATTACTGGTAGGTGCTAATTTTGCAAAGGGACTTGCCCTTCGGCTTGGACTTCCCATCATTCCCGTTCATCATATTGAGGGGCATTTGTACTCAGGCTGTTTGGAGGATTCGAGTGTGGAATTCCCGTTTGTTGCATTGGTTGTGAGCGGAGGCCACACTTCCCTGTTTTATGTGCAATCATACAGTGAATACAGTGTTCTCGGTTCTACTCGAGATGATGCAGCAGGCGAGGCGTTCGATAAAGTTGCAAAACTACTTGGATTAGGTTACCCGGGCGGACCTCTTGTAGATGCTCTGGCACAAAAAGGTAATCCTGTTGCTTATGTTTTCCCTCGCTCGATGCTCCACGACGGCACTTATAATTTCAGTTTTAGCGGGTTAAAAACATCGGTTCGATATTTTTTACAAAAGACATTCCCAATTGGTGTTCCGAGTGAAATATTACCGGATATTTGTGCGTCTGTACAGCAGGCAATTGTTGATGTTCTGGTAGCTAAAGCTATTCGGGCTGCAATTGAGAACGGAGTAAAAACAGTTGTGATTGCAGGCGGAGTTTCGGCAAATTCGGGACTGCGCAAAGAAATGAAAAATAAAGGAGCAAAGCACGGAATCAGAATGATTGCCCCGAGAATGTCATTCTGTATGGATAATGCAGCAATGATAGGATTCTTGGCGGAAAAAAAACTACGTGAAAATGCAGAAACATATACCCGGCTTGATTTTAGGGTACAGTCTGCATCCCTACGCGCTAAAAGAAAATAATAAGTACTTATAGATTTCAATTCAGCTGCTGAATTTAGAACAAATTACCACATCAAACTACATCCATTATTCAGAAAGGATAGATGCAATGGCAGATGCAACACCCCTAAGCCCAACGCGCAAGCGTTTGGAAGAACTCACAAAAGAGTTAAATGATCTTCGTGATACACGGAACGGTCTAAAAGCCCATTGGCAACTCGAAAAAGATAATATCCAAAAAATTCGTACCCTGAAATCCGACATCGAGAATGCCAAACTGAGTGCATCCGAATTTGAACGGAACGGAAACTTGGCTAAAGTAGCTGAAATACGCTACGGAACTATTCTCGGGCTTGAAAAACAACTCGAAGAGGCAAATACAAAACTCGAAGAGGTGCAATCTTCCGGCAAAATGCTTAAAGAGGAAGTGGATGCCGAGGACATTGCCGAAATAGTAGCCAAATGGACAGGTGTACCCGTCCAACGTATGCTTGAATCTGAACGTTCAAAACTGCTGACAATGGAAGAAAGGTTGCACAAGCGGGTAATTGCGCAAACAGATGCCGTAAGTGCAATCAGCAACGCACTTCGCAGATCAAGGGCAGGCTTACAGGACGAGAATCGTCCAATAGGGTCGTTCATTTTCCTTGGTACCACCGGAGTAGGTAAAACTGAAATGGCTCGTGCATTAGCTGAATTTCTCTTTGATGATGAAGCAGCGATGGTGAGAATTGATATGAGCGAATACATGGAAAAATTCTCCGTCTCACGACTTATTGGAGCACCTCCGGGATATGTAGGCTATGACGAAGGCGGGCAACTTACCGAAGCGGTTCGCAGGAAACCATATTCTGTAGTTTTACTCGACGAAATTGAAAAAGCACATTCGGATGTATTCAATGTTTTGCTTCAGGTTTTGGACGACGGTCGCCTCACTGACGGTAAGGGTCGTGAGGTGAATTTCAAAAATACGATCATCATTATGACTTCAAATCTCGGCACAGAATTTATACAAGATAAACTTCTTGATATAACCGAAGAAAACCGCGATGAGATTATAGGAAATGTCCGGTCGCAAATCATTGGATTACTTAGAGAAAGAATGCGCCCCGAATTTTTAAACAGAATCGATGAAATAATTCTGTTCAAACCACTTACACCATCCGAAATCCACCAGATTGCGTGGGTTCATTTAGATAAACTTGCATCAAAACTAAAGAAAGAGGGTATGATGCTCGATATTACAGACGACGCAGTTGACTGGATTGCACGAATCGGCTATGATGTGCAGTTCGGGGCGCGTCCACTTAAGCGGGCAGTACAGCGATATATTGCAGATCCTTTGGCAGTGAAATTGCTCAGTAGCGAGTTTTCTGCCGGAGATACAATTAAAATAGATGTGGAAAGTACAGGGTCGTTAACGTTCACTAAAATTTAATTGTCTCTTGCCCCTAAAGGTAAAAGCTGTATCTTTCGAAACAATGCAAGCGGTGTAAGGTTGTACATTATTTTTTG
>CALMMI010000557.1 GCA_937868245.1 uncultured Ignavibacteria bacterium
CCACCCCGTCCTTCGGACACCCCTCCAAGGGAGGGGAATTACTATCATGCGGAATTACGACTTACATTCCCCTCCTCCGGGGGGCAGGGGTGGTTAGTCCTGCAAGTAGCAGCCGGAAACCACCCCGTCCTTCGGACACCCCTCCAAGGGAGGGGAATTACTATCATGCGGAATTGCGACTTACATTCCCCTCCTTTGGAGGGGCAGGGGTGGTTTGTCAAGCAGAAAAAAAGCAGTCACCCCGTTCTTCGGACACCCCTCCAGAAGGAGGGGAATTTGTTTCAGAATGAAGTGCTTTACGTCCAAAGTTCCCCTCCTTTAGAGGGGCAGGGGTGGTTTGTCATGCAGGTAAAACGTAAAGTAAGTTAATTCACGGTCAACTTTTATAAGAACAAAAAACACGCACTTATTAACCCGTAAATTTTCCGTAAATTGCCAATATTATTTGTTCTATATAAAAGCCGCCTGATAATGTCATCATCTCTGATTAACCTCGAGTCACTTCTCGAACTCAGCGCACGACTTAACGAATCGAGCGACGAAGAATTTATCCTAAATTCCGCTCTCCTGACATTGATGGGAAAGCTCCGTATCCTTCGAGCAAATGTTATCCTTCCTAATCCCGAGCAAACAGAATTTACAGTTGCCATCGCAAAGGGACGCACACCAATAACATCATTGGAATTTTCCCAGGTACAGACTTTACGGGAACTGGGTGATTGCCCGGGTGAGCGCGCACTCCGCGACAATAACTATCACTATGTAATGCCCTTGCGTAACCAAACATCGCTCTTGGCTGCAATTTGTTTAGGAAAACCGTTTGGATTGGATTTCTCCGATGAAGAGCAGCACTATGCCGCCCTTGTAAGTGTTGTTGCGGCAAATGCCCTTCAAAATGCACGTTCCATTCAATCTTTGCTTCGCTCTAAAACACAAATCGAGCAGCGTAATCAACTTGTTACCGCAATGTTCGAGATGAGCAGGGAATTTAGTACACTCCTTTCCCGCGAACAGATTATCAAATTGTTCTCTTATCGGCTGATGGGACAAACAATGGTCAGCAGGTTTTCGATGTTTATTCTGAAAGACGGGGTGTTCGAGACTGTAATCCACCGGTTGGGTGTGGATATTCCACAGGAATATTTACGGGAATTTGCTGGAATACACCAACCTTCGGTTACAGAATATGTACCGTCAAGTGCAGAATTGAAAGAATTTACTACTACGGGCGGAATTAATGTCATTTCCCAAATGATGATTCAGGGTGAAGTAAAAGGGGTGTTGGTGGTAGGAAAGAAACTGCACGGCGGGCTTTTTACCCGCGATGACATTTCATTTATCGAAGCACTGGGCAATACTGCTCTTGCTGCTCTTGAAAATGCCCGTTTATTCCAGGAGGAAGTTAATAAGAAACGTCTGGAAAGTGAGATTGCCCTTGCTCACGATATTCAAATGAAACTGTTGCCTGATAAAATTCCGCATTTCGAGGGGTATGATCTTGCAGCCGTCAGTATATCCTCCAAGCAAGTGGGGGGGGATTATTATGATTTTATCCCCCTTTCCAAGCATGAAATGTTGGTGGCTATTGCTGATGTTTCCGGCAAGGGGATGCCCGCTTCATTATTGATGGCGAATATACAGGCTGCCTTGCGCGCCTTAGCCCCGCTTCGGCTTGAATTGCCGGATATGACAGAACGTATCAATGCTATCGTGTATCAAAACACCGGTGCTGATAAGTTCATCACATTCTTTTGCGGGATAATCAATAGTAAGGATTCAACATTTACCTATGTAAACGCCGGACACAACCCACCGATGCTATTGCGTTCTGACGGCTCGGTTAGTGAACTGAATGAAGGTGGGATAATTTTAGGAATTTTAGATTTCACACCACCCTATAAACAGGGGACTGTTACACTTTCGGATGGGGATGTACTCTTGCTTTACACCGATGGTGTTTCAGAAGCGATGGACACGCAAAACGTTGAATTTTCGGAAGCACAAACATGCAATGTATTGAAGGAAAGTTCGGGTGAATCAGCATGTACAATCGTTAAGCACATTATAGAAAAAGTGCAAACTCATGCAGGTGATGCACCGCAATCGGATGATATTACGCTGGCGGTGGTGAAAAAGTGCTGAAGGCAGGATGAATGGTTCTTTTGGTATTGTTAATTAAGAATAGCTAGTATAAGAAACCTATCTACCTAGTCGAACATTTTGCGATAGACGGAGGTGTTTTCGTAAACAAGGCAAGTGTTCAACACTTCGACAAGCTCAGTGTGACCAACAGGTTATGTCACCCTGAGCCCGTCGAAGGGTTCAATTACTTGCCAATTTTTTACAAAAAGCTATAATGATTAAAGTGTTACAAAAAAACTGTAACTATAGTGAATTAACAATACCGTTCTTTTTAATATACTAGCACAATAGAGAGTCTTTCGTTGAAAAAAACACATTCTTAGAGTTCTTGCACTGAAAGCAGAATAGAAGTGATTACCTTTTGTACTTCCTGACACCTCGGAGCAAATCACTCGCGATACGCTCTAAACTATTAATAAATCAATAAATAAATAGAATGGTGTTGCGGTAGATTACTGAACTTGTGCCGACAATTTAGTTCATAGTAAAAGACCGTCATATAAAAAGTA
>CALMMI010000558.1 GCA_937868245.1 uncultured Ignavibacteria bacterium
ATCTCGTCTATATCGGTTTTTTTCTTCCCGGTTTCAAGTAGCGTCGCTTCAGCAATCAGATCGTTATACTTTTCTTGTGATTCAGTGAGTTTTTTCTTGTTCTTAAACTCATTTTCAGCAATCTCAAATGCACTTTTATCTGCCCCTTCTTTTTTCTTCTTTTCGGTTATTGTGGCTGTTATTTCATCTTTGATATTCTTTACACCATCGCGCTCCTTATCTTGCTGTTGGAGTATTTTTTTTTCAGCTGAAATTTGTTTGTCAATATCAGAAGTATCCTCACGATTTTTAGCCATTTCCTTACGCTTGAGAACGAGCCCTGAGAGCTTTGACACCTGCGCATCAACCGCAGCATTAGCAGACTTTAGTGTTTCTTCAAATGCATCCCCAATACTCTTTACTGCTTCACCTGTTGATTTTGCAGCATCTTCCTGTTTGTTTTGAACATCCAGTAGCTTGCCGGCAGTTCCTTTGGTGATATTCATTGCACTTTCGATTTTATCAGTGGCAGCAGAAGTGAGCAATCCTGCTTTTGCACCGTCAGTGTAACCCTTTACGAGTGCCTTGCCGTTTTCATCAATCTTCTCTTTCAACTTGTTATACTCTTCGATTTTCTTCTTAGCAGAATCAGTATCACCTGCTTTAGCGGCTTTGGTGGCTTCTATACCAACTTCTTTTAATCGGTTTTTTTGTTGTTCGTATATATTTACAGCTTCGAGGATTTTCTTGGAATATTCACCTTGCTTTTGAGTTAATTCAGTACTGCCAATTTTTTTCTGTGCATCGGCTAACTCCAAAGCTTTGGTTTTATTGACTTCATAAACTTCCTTCATCTCACCGGTAGCAGTTACTTCTGTTCTGATACTTGCTACTGCATCAGGAGCAATCTTTTTGATTTTATCAGTTGTTTCTTCAGCTTTCTTTTGGAGTGAATCAAGTTGTTTTTGTTCATCTTCAGTAAGAGTTCCACCCTTTGAAATCTTTATTTCGAGAGGTTTGAGCTTGGCTTGTGTGTCTTCCAAATCTTTCGTGAGCTTTGGTATGGAATTGGCAGAATCAATAGTTGCTTTGATTTTTATTCCGTCACCTAACCCGGTTTCTAAGTTCTTACCTAAATCGTCAAATTTACTGTTCTGAACACTGTCTTTTGCCCCATTTGCAAATGCTTGCCCTGCCTTTGCACCACCTTCTGTAAATGCCTTAAATGCACCTGTAAAATCACCTTCTCCTATAGCTCCTATTACTCCGGTAATTGTCCCTTTAATTGAATCTAAACCTGCGGTAAATCCTGCAATAGCTCCTTTGATATTATTCAAAATGTTATTAACAAAATCGAACACCTTACCCAACGTTTGCATTGATGTACCGGTGGAATTGGAAGTTCCTATCAGGTTCATAAATGCACTTCCAAGCGCACTGACAACGCTATATCCAATCTGGAATGGTGTTAGAATCCAGTCTAAAACAAGTTTCCCAATTTCTACAACTATTCCTCCAACTTTTGAAATAGAGGTAAAAGCCAACTCTCCAAATTCTACAACCCTACCTACTATATTATCTACCACTGCTCTGAATGATTCACTATTACTATATAGTAGAGCAAATGCAGCTCCAACAGCCACTAATGCACCGATGACAATTCCAACTGGACCAGTAGCAGCTGCCCACAGTGCTTGGAATGAAAATGTTGTTGCACCGGTCGCCGCATCAGTGGCAAATAGAGAAGGAAGTAATGTGGAAAGGAGGGATACTGCAAGTTTTTGTACTTGCTCAAGTGAACCTGCCGGAATCATACTCTTGAGACCTGCAAGAGCTGAAATTTGTCCACTTAGACTCCCAAATGTTCCTGCTAATGCTACAGCTCCACTACCTATTGAACCAGTCATATTTAGAAATGCTGTGGTAGATGCTTCCCACGCATTTTTTTTCAACTTTTCTTTTATTGCAACACCTTCGCTCTGAACTATAAATCCTTTTCCTACAGCTTCTGAATCGTTCATAACACCACTAAGGTCTTCCAATGCGCCCTTAGCTTTATCTCCCCCTAAGCTAAGTGTTACAGCAGCCGCTTCTACTGAGCCGAAAATTTCTGTACCTTTGCCTCCTGCCTCGGCAGTTGCCTTAAGTTTCGCAACAAAATCTTGCAATGTTAAACCGCCCTCTTCGACTGGTTTTTTCAAAGTAGCAACTGACAAACCGGCTTTATCCATAACTTTCTTCAACTCTGCACCCGGTTTTTGAACTTCCGTCAAAAATGCTTTAAGTTTAGTAGTTACATCTGATGCACCAAGACCCTGTTTGGTCATAGTTGCGTATGCACCTCCCAATTCCTCAACTTCAACACCTAAGGAACTTGCCGAAGATGTTACCTGAGGCATATATGTTGCAAGTTCTTTTACGGATACCGAGCCATAATTGAAGGTATTGAACAGAACCTTACTAACCCGGTCAGCACTTGTTACATCTAAGCCATACGAATTGATAATTGAGCCAATACCCTTAACTGATTCGCCGATGCTTGCTTGCCCTGCAACCGCTAACTTTGCAGATGTATTTGCAAATGCTTCAACATCTGCCTTTAAAACCTTACCACCTTCCCCGGTTTTAATAATACCTGAGCCGATGGCTTCTCCCATTGCATCACCAATTTCTGCTGCGGAGTTAGGGATTGTTTTAGATAGTTCACTAAAAGTACCACTAAGCTCACTTAGATTCGTAACACCCAATGCACCAATATTCCTAACACTTGTATCTAAATTTTTGAACGGGGCTGCAAGTTCATTGATAGTTGAACCAAGAGTGGAAGCCATTTGCGTCATCTGATTGAATTGGAACGCACCACCCATACCTTGCGCCTTCTGTGTTGCGGTTGCAGCCGCGAGTCCAATACCTGCTACAGCTGTTTGAACTTGCTTTGCTTCCTTTTCTACGGCATTCAGATCATCCTCTAACTTTTTAGCATCAATAAGCTGAATGTCCTTCCCGAACGTTCCCAATGATTGTTTGAGAGTTCCGAGGAAAACATTGAACTTAGCAACGTCCAATATAGGAGAGAAGGAAACTTTGAGTGCTATTTCTGACATAAATTATTCTTTATCAAGTGCGCGAATGATACAATCTACAGCGTCTAAAAGGTTTAAGTTCCGAGCGTCGTCGAGTTTGGTTGCGTCTCCGTTTGCGATGAGCCAGTTGCCGCCTCCTGAGCGACTTTCGGCAATACGTCGTTTAAGCTCATCTTTTCGATTAATCCTTGAAAGTCTGATAAATCTTGCTGTTTCGCCATCATATCTTGGAACTGTGTGACCATGTTTTTTACAAAATCGGAGGTAATTTCCCCACGCACTTGCGAACCAATCTGAAATCTGCTCGGTTTTCCGAAAAAATCCACGATGACTTCTTCCACCTCACTTTCATACTTACTTGGCATATTCGCGGCAAACTTAAATACGGGTGATTTTTCCCATTCGAATATGTTCGGCTCACGTACAAATGGCTCTAAAGAACCGTCCGGCTTTTCTTTTAACAGAATATAGGAGAGAACAAATACATCATGCATGGAGTTGTCACTGGCTAAAAACTCCTGTAATGTGTTATGCAGATTTTTCTTTCTGGTATCAATCAGATGTTGATATACAGCTGAAGCCATGTCCATTTGTTGTTTTACTAACTTCGTATAGTC
>CALMMI010000559.1 GCA_937868245.1 uncultured Ignavibacteria bacterium
TTTGAACTGCATCCTGTACTGTTTGTTACTGTTAGGATGTATTCGGTTGTTACGGCTGGTGTTGCTTTTGGGTTCGACTTTGTTGCGTCGTCTAACCCTGTTACGGGTTGCCAACTGTAAGTATTGCCGACTTGGGGTGTTGCCCCAAGTTGATTTATCTCACCCTTACAGGATGATAGGTCGGGTCCTGCATTGGCTATCGGGAATGGGTTTACGGTTATCGTTACGAAAGCAGAATCTTCACAAGTTCCGCTTGATACTTTTACTTTGTATGAAGTGTTTGAAATAGGTGTTGCAATGGGATTCGGGATGTTTGGGTTATCCAACCCTGTGCTTGGTGACCATTCATAATCACTGCCGCCACTTGCTAAAAGTTGTACGCTTGAGCCTGTACAGATTGCAGTATCGTTTGATACTTTGGCAGTTACTCTCCCTGCGGTTATCAGAACCGTATCGTACGCTATACAGCCGTGTGAACTTTTAACGGTCAAGATATATTTGATAGTACTGTTTGCAACCGGGGTAACAGTCGGGTTCGATTTGGTAGCATTATCTAAATTTGTAGTTGGTCGCCATTGATACGTATTGCCTGCTTCGGAGGGTGCTCCGAGTTCGGTGGATGCGCCAAGACATACCATTTTGTCTGTGCCTGCTTCGGCTTTTGGATTCGGAAAAATTTCAGCATACAGAAGTGTTGAATCCGTGCCGTTCACATTACTTACCTTTAGCCATACTCTGTTTGAACCTGATTGGTTGAACGTAACATATACTATACTATCTGAACTTGTTGCAGGTGTGCCGTTTTCAAATTTCCATTCACGTTTGGTAGGCTTTAGGGTACTGAGGTCGGTAAACTTCAATGTACTACCTATACAGCCGCTATCGGAAAATGCAACTGCATGTGGTGGGGGAGGAGGAGGAGGCGTGCACCATGCAAGAGGGTTAGGTCCGGGTGGTGGCTGGTTGAATATATAATCCATGAAATTGGGGAGACCTACCTGTGGCCATCCAAACAATTTTACAGTATCTAATTTACAACTACATTCCTCTCGAGGTAAATTTGGTTTTTCAATAACTCCTAGCTGAGGTCTATTTGGATAACAAACATATATCTTGCCATCAGATGCCAATTGTAAACCTACACCATCTGAATCTAATGAGGTCATATACTCTTCTTTATTGATTGAGTCTAATTTATTTAGGTCAAACTGATAAATAGAAGATCTAGATTGGGAATTTACTATTATCCGGTGAGAAACTTACAAAACTAGCAGAATAAAAATTCAGACCTTCAGTTAAAGGTTTATAATTTGTTACGGCTCCTGTTTCCGCATTGAAATCAAGCAGGACCACACATGGTGAGTTAAACGCATGTGCAACTGCAAGTTTTGTTCGATTAGGAGAAATTTTCATACCACCTGCACTAGGATTTACTATAGGATGATTAAATTTTGAAATAATCGGAGTAGCGTTCACGCCTGCTGATGTCACATGATACGAATAAAAAATTTCTTCACTTACGTGACTTGTAATTACCCAAAACCCTTTCCCTGAACAATCCAATGTACCGGTCAACTTTTCACTTACATTGTCTATTAAAAGGTTGTTCTTTGAAACCACTTCTCCTTCCGGATTTTCTAAGCTGACTAATGAGTAAAAAAAAGCATATGGACCGGATGTCCCCCCTCCAGTTAAGTCGGGAGCTGTAAATATATAGTATTGAAGACTATCACCTGGATTTGGTACTATCAAAGCACTTTGCGAGGAGGACGGTCCTCCCTTCAACCCTGTACCGTTTTTCATAATTTGATGCTTGCGATTCCACACTTTTACCCCGTCTGTATAAAAAAGCAACGCTCCTGTCCTTTTATCTGAAATTGTTGCACACCCCTCGAAAGTTTCTGTCTGACCATCATTCAGCAAAGCAGGGACACCATTTTTAAATGACAGACCTGCATTAAAACCGAAATACCAGTTATCTGCCTCATGCTGGGCAAACACATTACAAACGGTAAAACAAAACAATACCCATATAAGTAATATAGTTCTCATACAAATTCCATATATACAAAAAAGGACTTCCCCCATTTTGTGGGAAGTCCTAAAAGCGAAAAAACTATAGTATTTGTAAAACCAAGTAGAACATAACTATTATCAATAGTTTGAGTACCTAACAATATGAATTACAAATAGGTCGAGATTATTTCATTTAATACAAATAGTAATCTTACAACACAACACTTATTCCATATACAGCACCGAATGCAGTAGTTGCTTTCCATGAACCGCCTTCTAACCGATAGCCGAACATAGCTGCATCCAAACCACCACTTAATGTTACACGGCTGTCAGGTGTCCAAGTCATCCCAAGTGCAGTCCGCATTACGGGAGTACCTTTTACAGTTGCACCTGCAAATGACTGTACATAAGGAACAAAATCATTCATTCCGATTGACGGAATTTCCAAACGGTATGCTGCACCAATTGAAACTGCTTGCTCAACATTAGTATAGGATTCTAAATAACCACCTGATAATCGAGTTTTATTATAACTGAAGTTATCATTGATAAATTCAATACCGAGAGAGTTTTCAGAATCAAGTTCATACATTGCCGACACCGTATATGCACTTCCGTTACGAATCCCGCCGAAAGAGCTGATCCGTTGTGTTTGTATGTATAATGGAACATCAGGTAATAATCCGTTATCTTCTACTACGGAAAGTAAGTTTGGAGCAGATGCCGACGGAGGCAGTTGTGAAAATGATTGATCGGAAGAATTTACAAGTGTTGAATTTTGAATTTCAATAGTTGTACGTGTTTCGGGTGCAATCATTTCATTGTTCGACATAGCTGCTGCTTGCCTTTTAATTTCGTCGAGTAATGAAGGATTTTGCTGTGCAACATTTCTACTGATAGACTTATGGAAGGCAGAAGATGAAGCTACACGTACTTTTCGTGGAGCAATCTCCGGTGACGATGAAGCAGATGTCATTACAGGGGAAGCGGAAGTAAAACTTTGGGTGGTCGTTATTTGGGGCGTTTGAATCTGACCGATATTCTTTTCGTTTTTATTAAGACCAAGCCAAACAGCTGCACCGCCGATAATCATAGAAAACAGTGCTACTGTTCCAAAAGTTAGAAATCGTGAAGTAGATGCGATAGCAGTAATAGCTTCAGGAGTTTCGGATACAGTTGGAATATCAAGAATTGAAAATACCGATGCACGGAGATTTTCGGGTGGAAGAATTGCAGCCATATCTGCCGCGGCTGCTTTATGCAAGGCTAATTCACTTCCAAATTGACGACGTAATTCTTCGTTACTTGCTAGTTCGTCGAATAGATGACTCTCTAAGTCGGCAGAAAGTTCGCCGTCCAAATAGAGGTGAATGAGCTGGGAATTTGGTGTACTCATCACAAGTTAGATATTTCGTGAATAAAAGGGGCTAGTATTTCTTTTAACTTTTCTTTTGCACGCCAGACGCGTGTACGCATTACATTCATATTTTCTCCGCATATTTCAGCCATTTCTTTGTATTCCAATCCGTTCCAGTATCTTAAAACAAATGCTTCGCGTTGTTCAAAGTCCAGAAGGGGAAGAGCTTT
>CALMMI010000560.1 GCA_937868245.1 uncultured Ignavibacteria bacterium
CGTTTGCTTTTTAACAGCATCTACACAATAATAGAACAGGAGCAAT
Organism: uncultured Ignavibacteria bacterium; assembly: GCA_937868245.1. GTDB lineage: Bacteria > Bacteroidota > Ignavibacteria > Kapaibacteriales > UBA961 > JADJXV01. The sequence continues at coordinate 47 of CALMMI010000560.1, forward strand.
CTGTCCGGCAAACTGTATAGTTCAAATACTGAGGTGTGTCACATTTGCCGGACACGCACTATTTATTTTATCTACGATAGACATGTAAAACTGTGTTTAAAATTCATTATGTGTTTGATAACCGATACCTGAATGACGACGTTTTATCTTGTAGTATTCTTCGATATATTCAAATATTTAAAGCACTTAACTTCAACTTCTCATATTGTATCAGATTTGGGTTCAAATATCAAGACTAAAAATTGAAAACATGGCTGTGAAAGAAGTTTTGACGAAACTGAAAATCCCTGAAAAGGGATTTTTTCGTTTATGCTGTATTATCAAGGCTTTGTAGATTTTCAAGAATGAGATTCTTGGGGATTTGCAGAGCCTTTTTATGCGTATTTGAGGAGATAAGTTGAGTTCTACTTTTGCTTCATTGAGTTTTATTTAGCTTCATTAAGAATAACTTTTTGATTGATAGTGCCTGATAGATTCGATGGTTAATACCTTATCCTGTGGCTAAATTGACTTATCACCCTTTCATACTGTTACCCAAAAATCTGAAATGCACTTTAGGATTTTTGAACAAAATGCACTGTACGCTTATCACCCATCTGTAAGACCAATCACATAAATTGATAGTAAAAAGTGTTGAAATTGTGCGTTGAAATCGTGCGTTGAAATTGTGCGTTGAAATCGTGCGTTGAAATTGTGCGTTGAAATCGTGCGTTGAAATTGCACATTATTAAATTGTTCCATAAATTGATTCTGTGAATTTGATAGAAAAATAAAGTGAGTTGAAGTTATTTCAATTTTCCTCGTATGATTAGTGTATTGGAATATAAAATTTATTACCGTAATTTTTTTCTCAGGATAAGCTTGTACAATATAAAAACTATTTTACTAAACAGTATTTTTAAGTATTCAATTTGTTAAGAGGATTGAAAATGCATTTTTAAAGATCTAGAAATTTATTGGAAAGCGGTACGATGTATTATTATCAAGTATAGTAGATTCATAGAATTACTCAAAGAAGTTAGTTTCATTTGTCTAAGAATATTATGATGTTGTTTTAAGATTTTGTGAATGTGGACGTACTCAAAATTGTCAGAACCAAAAAACGATATTTCATTGAGACACATTCTATTGGTTAAATTTATTAGAGTTATTTAAATAACTGGTTCCTATTCAAATATTAAGAATCGAACTACAAAAAAAAGTAAAAAAAGTAGACTATTCATTGTTAATTCTACTCACAAAGTCTGGGTAGTTCAATGAATACATTGCTCATTATTAAATTTATATTTTATGGCACTAACAAATTTCTGTGATGTGTTCGCAAGTGTTCACGAAAACGGTTTCAACCGTATTATCGAACAAGTAGCTGCACAGCGTCCTTCGCTATTTCATTATGGCACTTCAAGTTTTGTTGATAACCCAAGCCTCCTATGCTGCAAGCCTGCCTGGGTGCATCCCGAGGTTATTAAACGAGGGAACCCGATTGTAACTCGGATTCCATATTTGCCAATACCCGGTTACGTAGGAAACTATGGATTGGAGTTTAATTTTTCCTTGACTAAACTGCAAATAGACTTTTACCCTACAAATAAGTTTAGCTTGCCTGCTGAATTGGGAACCAACTTAAACAAACAGTGTTTTGCAATAAAAGCTGCTGCATGTGCAGGTATTGCCTGCCCCGACCAGAAAATCCTCGATCAGTTTATTATTTACCCGGAACCGTACAGACCGACAATTGTGATCGGTAAAAAGCGTAAAGAACAACAACCTGCTTCAACTGAAATCAAAACCCCACAGAGGGGATTTCCTTTTAATAGGGAGAATGTCCTCTGTTTTTCTCTTGAATTATATGTGGTGCTGAAATTCGAAATGGAAATGTGGAATGGCGAGCCGGTGCTTGGGCTAAAACTTCAAAACTTGGAAATTGTGGATATTAAGCCGGAAGGTTTAGAAAACAGTATTGAATGCTACATGAGATCAACATTAAGATTAGGGATACTTCCTCAGTTGAGGGTGGCATTTAATTCTATTGCGCTTACAATCGGTGATTTTATAAGCATTGTACCTACGCCAATTTCTGCAAATGTTCCGTTTAATCCATCTGTTGACAACGATACAATTTCTGTTTTTCTTAATCTTCAAACTCCGTAATATATGGCACATATCACAATGGCGGCAAATGAACGTGCTTTTAATAAGCTCGTTGACAGGGTAAGGACTTTGTTTCATCCAACGACTTCGGGCAGCGGAAGTTTTGGTCCTTTCAGTGTTTCTTATAACGCAGGTGTCAGGTTAGGCAGCGGTTCGATTGACCTTCAAAGCAATGGGACGGTACGGCTTGATGAAATGGATATAGTTTATGATCCGCTAAATGTTACATTTGGTATTGATATACCTACTGTTACAATCGGTGGTTTCTGCATTATACCAAAACCATGGCCATGGAGCGGATGTTTATTACGTGCACCGACTATTACTTTGTTTGGAGATAACCCGGATGCAAGTACTACAATTAATTTTAACGGATTATTTCAAAGCGAAATATCCGGAGCATTCAGTGTTGACCCTCGATACTTTAATAATCCATTGAAGGGGACGCTTACTGATCATGACGCTCATGATCTAGGTAGGGCAAATGAATGGCAGTTATATCTGAATCCTGATTGGGTTGATATAGATATTATAGATGTTGCGGATACTGTCGGTAACATTCTACAGGCAATTGCTGACGGGATTATTGACGCATTACTTGGATGGGCACCGGGATGGGCTAGAGATATCGTAAGAGCGATATTGTCGTTTACTATAGATTCGATAAGAGCTGCATTGGATTTAGGGGATGATATAGATGAATGGCTAAGCAATTTTTTTGGTATAAGTCTTGGGCTGTTTGACTTTGTTGCGGGTGCTGTAGCAGATTTTTTTGCAAGTCAGTATCCAATATTCCAGTTTGAAGATCCATTAGAGATACTGCCAGGTTCTGGTGCTTTAATTCCGATTTTAATTCCGGTTCGAAATTTGAACGTGGCTGTGGATGACTCCGAGATGACAATTTCGGCAGATGTGGGTTAGATATTATTTGTGACAATATTATATAAAATAGAAAGTTAAAAAGATGAAATCAAGCACAACATTAAATCAATCAATTTTTCGCAAATTCGGCGGAAGCACAAAAAGTATCAGCAGCTCAATGATTGTTTGTCATCCACTTGAAGTTGGTACTTATCATGGTGTAGTTTATCATAATAACAAACAGGTAGGGAGTTTTGTGGTTCATAGCCGTGAAGGGGCAGAAGTATCTCAAGCCGATTTAGATTTGTCAGAGTTTATTTTTAATACAAGCAAACCTTGTGATTGCTGTGCTGTGGGTAAAATATACTCTATAGTTCCCGGTGGCTACGCAGTGTTTTTTTCTTCACGGGGTGAGCAGGGTTTTTCTGTAGAGCTCAGTTCCGAAAAAATTCAAAAAGGCGAAAAACCATATTCAACTCAAGAGCTTAGAAAAGGTGATGTAGTTATAGCTATGGTATTAAGACCCGGAGTTTATGAGGTGTCTGCCAATAATCAGAAGGCAGAACTTAAGGTTGATGTACCAAAAGATCTTAAGGACTACCAGAAGATTTTGGCTACCCCTATTGCTATTTCACTTTCCGATAAAGGATTTAGTAAAGGGTCGTTAGTTACAATGCCCGGACAGGGATTGGTTATAAATTTGGAGGTTGGCGGAAGTGTTGATCTCAAGCTGTTAAAAGCTACAGAAATAAAAGTAGAACCTAAAAGAACTATTACCCACCGCTGGGTAAAACCTCAAACTCCAGTATTTAAAAAGAAGAGAATAGAGAACAAATGAATTTATAGTTTATCACACTATGGAACAGCATCTCTGAATTGTCTTGAAATAACCTGATATATTTAGAGTGTATTTGCTGAAAATTTCATTCTTTTCGTTAATCATTCTGAATTAGGTTGACGGGTTTCCTGACTGTGATTTCAATGAATTTCATTGAAATAATCTGCTGCATAATTTCAATGTACGGGATAATATTCATTACTCGTTTGTAGAAATCAGCAATGTTGAAAAAAATACAAATTAGAAACTAAAGCTTGACGAACAGGAAATTGTTCGTCGAGCTTTTCTTTTTATATCATCAACTGTGGTTTGAATTTTCAATAGACTGATTTTGGAAAACATTATGAATGAAAGAGCCCAATTGATTTGATAGTTTATCCCCTGTTCGGTAGCTATACATACTTAACCTCATCCCATACAATTACCCAAAAAACTGTATAACATTTATTAAGATATTTTGAATAAAATACGCTTAATACATACAATTCAAAAAATAAGTCTGCTGTAAGTCTAATGATATAAATGAATTGCAAAAGTGTTGAAATCGTGCGTTGAAATCGTGCGTTGAAATCGTGCGTTGGGCTTGTGATGTTGTAATTATTGTGTTAAGTTATGAAGTAATATTTTTAATCATCTGAAATATTGCAGGGGATCTCAACTAAAATTTAACACATAATATATTAGTGTAAACGGGTATGCCGAAAACCGAGTAGAGTAGGCAAAACAAACTGGAGTTACTTATATGGCAAATCCTGGTACCGAACTTGCGTCGCTAGATTTCGGGAATCTAATCGGAGGCCCACTAAATGCAGTTATTACTGCACAGTCAATGGCTGCACAATCAACAGCTGCTTTTATAAAAGAAGTTGGTTTTTATGGAGCTGATCAACCAAATGCTGCTGATGGTACTGTACTAGCAGGAACTCCAGTATATGTGGACTTTAAATATCCAAAAGAAATCATGCCTTATCAACCGGGAAAAACATACTTAAAAGTTGTTGCTTTAGAAATTATAGATGGAGGCTCCGGTTATGCATCAGCTTCTCAAGCCGCGATTTCATTTTCTCCACCCGGACCTGGAGAAACTGGTGCTGTTGCATCAGCAACTGTAGCAGGTGGTGTAATTACTTCAATAACTATTACTTCCGGCGGATCATATTTAATTCCTCCAACAGTTACAATTACTGCTCCTCCTGCAGCTACTGCTCCTGCAACATCTAGCTCACCACAGGTGTCTGTAAAAACTGGTATCGACCATATTGATAATGCTATTAGTGCAGTATATCAAGATATGAAATTCTCAGTACCAATTTTAACAATGCTGCCAATTCCATTTATTAAAGTTGATATTATCACGATTGACTTTAATGCAAAAATTACATCAATGGAGACCCAGAATCAAAGTGAAGATCTTTCTGTTGGAGTGAATCTTGAAGTAAAACAGCGTTGGCCAGGTGGTGGTGCAAAACTAAATGTTGCGGTAGCATACAAAAAATCGAATTCAAGCGGCTCAAGTATTGAACGTACATATTCAATGTCAATACATGTGCAGGCATCGCAAGATGAAATGCCTACAGGTATGGAAAAGCTATTGGGTATTTTAGAAGGTGCTATGATTTCCAAAC
>CALMMI010000561.1 GCA_937868245.1 uncultured Ignavibacteria bacterium
CGGGCGCAGAAAGTGCTATATGTGAACCGAATGAACTGAACGATGCCCGTGCATCAATATTTGTAGTGGCTGCCACAGCGATAACTTCGGGATAACTTGCAGGATAACGGCGAAGTGAAGAGCCGTCATTACCGGCTGAAGCTATCAAAACAACGCCCATTGCATCGGCAAATCTACATGCATCATGGGTAATAGGTGATGAGATTACATCGCCAAAACTCATATTAAGTACTTTGATTCCATTTAATGCTGCATATATAATGGCGGCTGAAATATCATCTTCTTCTGCATTACCGGTTGCGTCGAACGCACGTAGCGTTACAAGTTTGCAATTGTATGCTATGCCGGCAACACCTATTGTATTGTTTTGCCCGGCACAAATAATTCCTGCAACACTTGTTCCATGACCTTGTTCATCAAATGGAACCGGGTCACGGAGACCAGCATCACCGATATTCATGAGGGATTGATCAACAAAATCATATCCGATCACATCATCAACATATCCGTTCCCGTCATCGTCAACACCATCGAGATCACCTGTTGTCCCGTTTCGAGATACCGATGCACTCCAATCATCAAATTTACCGTTATGATTAATATCTTCTTTGGGATTTACCCATAACTGGTTCACTAAATCGGGATGAAAAAAGTCTGTACCAGTATCAAGTACGCCAACTTTTATTCCATTACCGGTTGTTTTTTGCCACGCTTTGTCTGCTCCTATTCTTTTTAAATTCCACTGATTGTCGAAAAGCGAATCGTTTGGATATGCTTCCACATTGTCGAGATGAAAAATTCTATTCGGTTCGATACTTTCGATATTGTTTTTGAAAAAAGCAGTCCGTTCTCCTACATTTTCGTCGTTATCCAAGGAAAGCACATAATATTTTTGCAGGTCATTAATAATATTTTTTGCAGAATTTGAAAGTGTGGCAGGGGATTTGTGTAGTAGTTGTGATAGCGGAAAAACCTGTTTGAGAGTAGATTTGCTGTTTTCCAGTGGGGATAATATTGGTTTATTCGAAGTAAGCTCTCTCAATTTTACAATAAAGCTATGTCCTTGTTGTGCGGATACGGAAATAGTATGCGCAGTAAAAAGAACACATATTAATAGTATCAACGTTATTGAAGTCTTAATTGATTTTGATTGTAGGTCGTTCATAGTAAAAGAAATAAAATAATATATTCTCGTATTGGCGATGTGTTTTTAGGATACAAGTTCAACTGTTTGAAAGAAAAGCACGAAACAGCAAGTAAATTTGCACAAATTTATGAGAAATTTACATCATAAAACATTTTTTACTTGTTTTGAGCCTTTCGATGACGTAAATTCGTAGTATTCTAATGAATCATTTTGCCTTTGTTCCATTTTATTCTAAGGAAAAAAACATGCAATTCCTATCAACAAAAATAGCACGTGGGGTTAGTGCTGTATGCTTCGGGTCTGTGCTCGTTCTGGCGAGTTGTACTCCAAAAATTACAGAAGAGCAACTGACGAAACTTCGTGAATTGCGCGCAGAAAGCTCACGCTTGACAATGGAGATTCAAAAGAAAGAATCTGAAAAGACACGCCTTGAAGCTGAACTTGCACGTCGCAGAGGTGAAACAAAAGAGTGTACAGATAAAATGTCTTTTGTGCAAGAAAAGCTATCACGTTGGCCTAATGTGTGGCCCGGTTATGACCCGTCGGCTCCTGTTCCAGCTCCTGAACCTGTTCCGGCTCCTGCTCCGGTAAAGGCACCGGTAAAAAAGAAAGCTAAATAATTAGAAAATATTACTATTTGTTGTTCTTAACTAAAAAAATCAAGAAATTATCTCAGGAGCATTTTATATGAAAAATTTACTATTTGTTTTACTAGCCGGAATTATTCTGTCGTCATGCGCATCGTTCCGCAGAACTGCCGATTGCAGTTTGACAGAAGAACAATTGAAAACAGAGCCATACACATCCAAAGAACAAGGTGATGAGTGTATTAATGAATGGACATTGAAAGTAAAAGAACTTAACGGGAAATTGCAAGTTGCTACAGATAACGTAACACGCTTGCAAGGTCAGGTTGACAGTGAAATTGCCGCTGTTAAAAAATGTCATGACGACCTATATGCATTGATTGGTGCTACTGATGCTGATATTGCTGCTTTTGCGCAACGTCTTGGTGCATTGGAAGGCAAGATTCGTGAAATGCAACAATTATCTGATGATGCACTTTTGGAACGTCAGGGCGATGTGCGCAATCTTCAATTGGAATTGAACGAATTGCGCGCAATTAAAATTTCGGTTCTGCCACAGTTCTACGACAGAATGATAGCTGCAGGAAACAATATCAAAGGTCTATACCGTGAAAAGAAACGTGGTACAGAATATGTTGTAGGTACATGGGCTGCAAATCGCGACTGTTTGTGGAACATTTCGGCTAAACCTGAAATCTACAGTGATCCGTTCCAATGGCCTAAAATCTGGCAGGGAAATACAGACCAAATCCGTAACCCTGACATCATTCATCCGGGACAACGCCTTCAAATCCCAGCAGCAGGTGCTAAAACATCCGATGAGATGAAAGCAGAACGTTCGTACTGGCGTAAAAAACGTGCAGCGATGAATAAAGCAGAAGCAATGCCAGGAACTACAACGACACCGGCAGCTGCAACAGAAGTTAAACCTGCTGAAAAACCAACAGAGTCATCTCAAAAAGGGAAATAACCTTCTATGATTTATCTCTTTAGGTAGAAAAATTGACCCCGCGTTGTGCTTTAATTGCTCACGCGGGGTTTTATTTTATGGCTGATTAATTGTTTCATTACTATTAGGTTACTATTTATAAAACCTCTAATTACTAATTATTGTGCTTATGGATTTACTTGAAAAGAAGATTAAGCTTACTGATACCGATACCGCCTCACTGTTCGGTTATAATGATACCCACCTTAAAATGATTGAAAATAAGTTTCATTCTACAATCACTGTGAGAGGTGATACTATGATTGTTCGCGGTGAGCCGGGCGAGGTGAAACTTATAGAAAAAATTGTTGATGAACTGCGATATACCTTATCAAAAAAAGGAACACTTCAAACCGATGATGTGATGGAGATTCTTGGGCTTGCCGACAGTATTACTCCGTTGAATTTCAATAATGGAAGTTCGGTTTCTTCTGCTTCCAGACCTGAAACGGTAATCATTCAAGGGAAAAAAGATGGAATCAAAGTTAAAAATCCCCATCAACAGGAGTATGTTGATAAAGTGGCAAAAAATGACGTTGTGTTTGCAATAGGTCCTGCCGGTACGGGAAAGACTTTTCTTGCTGTAGCAATGGCACTTGCTGCTCTTAGGAACAATGAGGTGAACCGTATCATCCTTTCACGTCCTGCTGTTGAAGCAGGGGAGTCGTTAGGATTTCTTCCTGGTGACTTGAATGAGAAGGTAGTGCCGTATCTGCGCCCGCTTCTTGACGCTTTGGGCGATATGCTTACACCGGAAAAACTCAGGAGTATGAGTGAAAAGGGAATTATTGAGATTGTTCCGCTTGCCTATATGCGTGGGAGAACACTTAACAATGCATTTATCATTCTGGATGAAGCTCAAAACTCGACGATTACTCAAATGAAAATGTTCCTGACACGTTTGGGACGTGGCTCAAAGGCGGTAATAACAGGAGATATTACCCAAATAGACTTGCCCGGTAAGCATGATTCAGGGCTAGCGGATGTACGGCATATTTTACAAGGAATATCAGGTATTGAGTTTATTTACTTCGATAAGACAGATGTTGTTCGACACCGTTTGGTAGCTGATATTATTGATGCTTACGAGAAAAATGAAGGGAAATACGTAGAGTAGTTTATTTTTGAACGGTTAGCTTCCGTCTGATAGCTGTTAGCGTAGGAAACTTTTTTAAGCTGTTAACTGCCGACTGATAGCGTAAGAAACATTTTCCTTTATGTTTATTTCCGTAGAATAGGGTTTGCAAACCCTATTCTACGGAAATTCTAAGGAAACTATTAGGGCATTACATTGTAACGATATATCCAAGAAATTCAGGCTTTAATTCTCCAACCATGTACGAACTGTTTCGCATCGGCTTTTTGAGTTTTACCCTTGTTGACTTAATTGACATAGGGGTAGTAGCCGTGCTGTTTTATGCAGTGTACCGGGTGCTTAAAGATACGGTGGCTGTGCAAATTCTACTTGGATTGGTGCTGATACTTGGCATTTCGTATGTAACCGAAGCCGCCAACCTTAAATCCCTAAATTGGATTCTTAGGGCAATCTCCGATGTATGGCTGATTGCATTTATTATCCTTTTTCAACCGGAGCTCAGGCGTGTATTACTCATAATTACACGCAGTCGTCTTTTCAGGCTTTTTATCCGCACAAACATTGCTGAGACCGTGGATGAAGTGATTGACGCAGCCAAGGAGCTTGCAGAGAAGCATATCGGCGCATTAATTGTCTTTACACGTAGCCAAAATGTTAAAATGACTATTGATACTGGAATTCCTCTCCAAGCAGTGGTATCGAAGGAACTCCTCGTGTCGATTTTCAATCCGCGTTCACCTCTTCATGACGGTGCTGTTATTATCGAGAACCAATTGATGATTGCCGCACGTTGTGTACTTCCACTTTCTACAACAACCAAAATAGCTTCCCGTAATCTCGGGACACGTCACCGTGCCGCTCTTGGAATATGCGAACAATCCGATGCTGTAGTTCTTATCATCAGTGAGGAAACAGGGGGCATATCAATTGCCCATGAAGGGGAGCTTACTATTGATATACCAATAGGACAATTACCGCTAATACTTGCAGAACACCTTTCAGATCATGTTTTGCAACCGAGTAATTAGAAATATCTAAGAACAAATTGATGTATTTTCGTAACAATTAAATGTAATTGTTACTTATTTTGCGTTTATATCTTATTGCTACTAGTTATACATGAAATTTGTTCCATCAAAAATCAAATGGATTTACCTCTAAATTATACTACTAATAACTTTATATGAAAATACTTACTATATCAATTGCAGTATTTATAGCATTCTCTACTATATCCTTGGCAGTAAATCCACCTGCACTTCCCAATACATCAACCGTCATAACATGCTTTCCAGACACATCAGGTTACAAAACAATTACAGTTGGTGCTGTCGGACGTGATTATACCGACCTTCAAAAGGCAATCAATACTGCTGATTTAGGTACTATTATCAAATTGGATGCAGGAGCAACATTCAACGGAGGTTTTGTTCTCCCTAAGAAAACTATAGGTTCGGGGTGGATAGTAATTATGTCCTCACGAATGGATGTATTGCCGAAAGCCGAAACGCGAATTGATCCTAAAGCACCCACAGGTAATTCGGGTTTTAAAACACAGGCAAGTGCAATGGCAAAAATCATTACAAACAATTTATCGGGAATTCCCTGTTTCGTTACCCAAGCAAACGCACATCACTACCGCCTTGTAGGTCTTGAAATTACAGCAGACCCTTCGGTACAAAACAGCTACGGACTGGTAAAT
>CALMMI010000562.1 GCA_937868245.1 uncultured Ignavibacteria bacterium
GCACCAGGCACCGGATGCAGTGGTGCTGGTCGATTATCCAGGGTTCAATCTTCGTCTTTCAGCATTTGCAAAGAAAAACCACATTCCCGTCTATTATTACATTGCTCCTCAACTATGGGCATGGGGTGCATCCAGGGCAAAAAAACTTGCAGCTGTTATTGATAAACTGCTTGTTGTTTTTCCATTTGAGGTGGATTTTTTTAGGAAATTTGGAATAGAGACTGAATTTGTTGGTCACCCACTTCTTGATAACGAAATTTTTTCACTAAATCTTGAACGTAAAAATAGAATAGCACTTTTACCCGGAAGTCGACTTCAGGAAATCAAGAAGCATATTCCTATTATGAATAAAGCTGCATCAATTATTGAGAAAGAGCTAAAGGGGTGCAAGTTTGGTATTGCAGTTTCTCCTCTCATTCAAGAATCTGTCTATAAAAAAATGATCCCCGGATCGTGGGAACTTTTTTCGGATTCCCGTCAGCTTATGAAAACTTCTGCGGTAGGGATTGTAAAAACAGGTACATCCACACTTGAAGCAGCATTGTGCGGTATGCCATTTGTTATGATGTATAAAACATCATCCATTTCCTACTTACTTGCTAAAAACCTTGTTCAATTACCCTATATTTCTTTGGTTAACATACTTGTCAATAAACCGGTAATACCGGAGCTAATACAACAGGAAGCAAATCCTAAGAGTATTGCAAACCATGTTATCGAGCTTTTTAATAATCCCGGCAAGCAGGAGGTAATGAAGAATGAGTTCTTGGAAATCAGAAGTATTTTAGGAAACCCGGGGGCATCAAAAAGAGCTGCTGAAACGATTGCTCATTCAATGGGGATACCGCGGTGATACAAAGATTACTGCAACATATGTTTGTAACGCTATTACAAATGTTAGCTTCTACCTGGAGAATTAGAACCGTCGGGGAAATTCAATGTAATGAAGCTGTAGTTGCATTCTGGCATGGAACAATGCTGCCTTGCTGGAAATTCTTTAGTGGTAAACAAGCAAATGCCGTAACTAGTTTGAGTAAAGATGGAGATGTACTGGCTCTATTATTGAAAGGCTGGGAATACAACGTTCTACGTGGGTCTTCATCAAAAGGTGGGGCAGAGTTACTGGATGAAATGACTATTAAAGCCCGTACTTCACTTGTGCTTGTTACGCCCGACGGTCCGCGTGGTCCTAACCATAAATTTAAGGCTGGTGCGGTTGTAGCAGCTCAGAGAGCAGGTGTGCCTCTTGTTCTTTGCAAAGTAAAAGTGTTTTGGAAAATTAAATTAAAGTCTTGGGATAGATTCGAAATTCCAATGCCCTTTACAAAAATTATTATTGAGTTTCTGCCTCCGGTTTTTGTTTCAAAGGAAGCTGATAGAAAGGAAATAGCCGAGATTATGGAATATTCCGACCAGGTTCTTGATTCGTAAATGACTGCTATAAATTAGGCGTTACCTTCCTTAACATTTGACTGATTTGTTTTTTCAACTACGGAACAATAGGTGTTAGGGAAGTGTAGTGAATAGTACAAAGAACCTGTTATTTCCAAAATTGAGAGTTGTACTTTTTTCAATCATCAATGTGAGACGAAAAGTTAAAATTTCACCACATACACAATAAGACATGAATTGTTCTTCTTTACAGATAGAATCCTAACTAAGAAACTTCTAATTTTACATTAAAATATTATCATAACTTTTACCTGAATAAAAATATGCCCCCTGAAACCCTAAGCGTTAATCAAAAAGTGTCTTTCAATTCCTTGTATTTCCAGTTAAGCAATGTAATGGAGAAGTATGGAGTTGACTTGCTAAGGATTGCTCTTGCAATAGTATTTATCTGGTTTGGTGCGTTAAAGGTGTTTGGAATGAGCCCGGCACAAGATCTGGTAGAAAAGACAATCTATTGGATTTCACCTAAATTTTTCGTTCCATTCCTTGGAGTCTGGGAAGTAGCAATGGGTTTTGGTTTGCTTATCAAGAGATTTATCCCCATTACAATTGTACTCATGCTTTTTCACATGGCGGGGACTTTTCTACCATTCATTATTCTAACTAAGGTGTGTTTTGATGTTTTTCCTTTCTGTCCATCACTTGCCGGACAATATATCATCAAAAATCTTGTTTTAGTGACTGGTGCTTTAACTGTTGCAGGGAAGTATAACGGTAGAATAATGAAGAAATCATAAGAACATTATATATAACTTAACATTTCTTTATTCGTAGCGCAGGGTTTGCTAACCCTGCGCTACGGATTTTATAACCCTATAAATTCATTCCCCCAATATTTGTTAATACTTACTCTTGCAAGCTCCTTGCTAACTTCTGTAAGAAATCCAAGCATTGTTCACGAGTTGAAATAGGTGCTTCCATAAATACCTTATCCTTCTTTTGTACAAAACGTCCTGCAGGGATTGTTGAAACAAATTTCGTAAGAGGCATGAAAAGATGCTCATAATAGAGTGTATTTGATTCAGGTGGAAGTTCAGCAATCAGTAATTTATTCTTGAATATAATTCTGATAAATCCTGTCTCGAGGGCAACAACACGTAATCGTACTGCAAATAGAAGGCTCTCTGCTTCATCAGGCAGACGACCATACCTGTCACGCAATTCCGAGACAATGTTATTCAACTCCATTTCCGAACGGACATTATAAAGGCGTTTGTAAAATTCAAAACGCTCAGTATCACTCGATACATAATTTGTAGGTAGAAGTGCATCTGCTCCTATCTCAACTGCTACATCTTCATTCGTGAATTTACGTCTGCGAGTTGTTTGTTTCTCATCTGTAAATAATGTTGAGAATTCTTCTGTACGAAGCTCATTCACAGCTTCGTCCAATATCTTTTGATAGAGTTCAAATCCCATTTCGGCAATAAATCCGCTTTGCTCACCTCCGAGTAGATTACCTGCCCCGCGTATTTCCATATCACGCATAGCAAGTTGAAAACCACTTCCTAAATCTGTATTTTCCTCAAGTGCCTGTAACCTCCGCAAAGCTGTACGTGATAGAGTACGCATAGGAGGAACAATAAGCATGGAATATGCTTGGGTATTCGAGCGTCCTACCCGACCGCGCAATTGGTAAAGTTCTGCCAAGCCGAAATTATCAGCATTATGAATGAAGATTGTATTTGCGTTCGGGATGTCGAGACCTGACTCTACGATTTTTGTACAAATGAGAACATCATATTTACGTTCCATGAACTTTTCCATAGTGTCTTCCAGTTTTTCCGTGTCCATTTGTCCGTGAGCTATTCCGCAACGGAGTGTAGGGACAAGTTCCAAGAGCTGTTCATGGATTTTAGTAAGTGTTGCTATTTTATCACTTACAAAATAAATTTGCCCACCTCGGTCTATTTCCCGTAACACTGCTTTGTAAATCGTATCTTCATTCCATTCTGATGTTTCTGTAATGATAGGAAGTCTGTTTCTTGGGGGTGTTTCGATTACACTCAAGTCTCTTGCTCCCATTAACGAGAAGTTTAGTGTTCTTGGAATCGGAGTAGCAGTAAGAGTGAGCGTATCAACCGTTACACGCATCGAACGGAGTTTCTCTTTAGCTCCAACGCCAAATTTCTGTTCTTCGTCAATTACCAAAAGACCAAGATTTTTGAAGTGAATATCCTTGCTTAAAATTCTATGTGTGCCGATGAGAATATCTACACCGCCATTTTTAACTTTTTCAACTACTTCTTTCTGTTCAGCCGGAGTCCGGAACCGGGAAAGCACATCCACATTTACAGGATAACGGTGGAGTCGGTCTTTGAATGAGGAATAATGCTGCTGTGCCAAGATAGTTGTAGGTACAAGAACTGCAACCTGTCTGCCGCTTTGAACCGCTTTGAATGCTGCACGAACTGCAACCTCAGTC
>CALMMI010000563.1 GCA_937868245.1 uncultured Ignavibacteria bacterium
TTGTATGCACCATGTTTTTTATATCTTCTATTATTAGTTCTTTTTCTCTTATCATAATATTATAATCTAATTCATATTCACGTCACCTCAATATAATTCAAATCCTTCCCAAAGGTCTCGCTCATAAACCACAGCGCGCCGAGCGCAATCGCTACACACAGCATCCCCACCCATAAGCCTGCGCCTTGTATCCCCATCATTCCTTTCAGCCAAACAAACAGGATCGAAATCAAATTAAGCGAGCCGCGCGCAAAATTCGGAACGGTGGTAGCCACCGTAGCCCGTAGGTTTGTGCCGAACTGTTCGGCGGCAATCGTAACAAAAATTGCCCAAAATCCCGACGAGAACCCCAACAGTGCAATAAACCAATAGAACGTAGTACTATCAACCCCGTGAAGCTGAAAATAGAGAATAATACACAAGCAATTCAGCAGCAGAAACACAAGCATTGTTTTTTTACGGCTACGCAAGAGTTGGCTCAAAAGTCCGCTTGCCAGGTCGCCCAAGGTAAGCCCTGCATAACAGGATGCAATGGCATTCCCCGCGTCTATTTTCCCCTGCACACCAAGCGATTCGGCAAATTCCGGCGCAAGCGACACCAATATCCCCACCACAAACCACGTAGGCGACCCAATCAAAATACAATGCAGATACCGCTTGAATTTATGCCACGACGTAAACAGCGAAAGGAAATTCCCCCGTTCAACAGTTTGCTCCTTAACAGCCGAGAACATACCGGATTCAAACACGAAAATCCGTAAGATGAGCAGCATAAGTCCTAAGCCGCCGCCAATGAAATAGGCGGTTGTCCAGTCGAATTGCTTTGCCACGAAGTTTGCAAGTATAGCACCCATAATACCTATGGTTGCGATAATCATTGTTCCGTACCCGCGAGTTTCCTTTGGCAGGATTTCTGCAACCAGGGTGATACCCGCGCCAAGTTCTCCGGCAAGCCCAATACCGGCAAGGAATCTGAGGACAGCGTACATCTCCACCGACGTTACAAATCCGTTAGCGATATTCGCAAGCGAATAGAGGATAATCGAACCGAACAGGATGGAAATCCGCCCTTTTTTGTCGCCCAAAATCCCCCAGAATATTCCTCCGATGAGCATACCGAGCATTTGGATATTAAGAAGCATCAAACCCTTATTAAGTAGCTCGGGACCTGCCAAACCGAGAGCCATCAAACTCGGTTTGCGGACAATGCTGAACAGCACCAAGTCATAAATATCCACAAAGTAACCCAGCGAAGCGATGATAACCGCCGGGTTAAAGAAGATTGACCGTATATGCGAACGGGAAGCAATTGAAGACGACATAAAAATTAATGGTTTGTTAAAAATTCTTCCACATCATGGATTCAACGGGAATAGGAAGGCGGTCGTTATATTTCGCGGATTTCTTGGTATTATACGGGGTAAGGATTTCGCCTTTCACTTCAAAATAGATGAGCTGACCAACAGGCATTCCTGCGTACACACGTACAGGCATTTTTACCGATATTTCGAGCGTCCAATAATTGCAGAAACCAACGTCGCCTTTGCCGGCAGTGGCGTGAATGTCAATTCCCAGACGTCCGATACTTGATTTCCCCTCAAGGAACGGAACATGGTCGTGAGTTTCGGTATATTCCTCAGTTACACCCAAATAGAGCATGTTCGGCAGCAGAACATAACCTTCGGGCGGAATTTCGAATGTGGTAATTTTGTTGTGCTTGCGCGCATCCAATTCGGCATCGTCGTAGATGGCAAGTGTTTTGCCGAGATGAACATCATAACTGTTTGTGCCGAGACATTCGGGCATAAAGGGTTCGATAAGAATGCGTTTGCGTTCGATATTGTCGAGAATTTCTTTGTCGGTAAGTATCATAATTTCCTAATATGTATGATTGAATGTTTGATTTAATTCCCTCGTTCCCCTTTAACAAGGGGATGACGTAGGGTGTTTATATGTAATGACTTAGACTGACTTTTTCTTGTCTCCCCCTTGATAAAGGGGGATTAAGGGGGATTTCTGTCGTGATGCGTTTAATCCCCTCGTTCCCCTTTGACAAGGGGATGACGTAGATTGTTTTGTATAAAGCGACTTAGACTTTCTTCCTTCATGTCTCCCCCTTGATAAAGGGGGATTAAGGGGGATTTCTGTCGTGTTGCGTT
>CALMMI010000564.1 GCA_937868245.1 uncultured Ignavibacteria bacterium
TGGGTTGCAATATAAGTAGAATTTTTGTCCAGGCATTTAGGGGGCTGCGGCAATACACAGTTCTTCCTGTTTCAATAACCGAACCGTAACTTTTGACGGCTTGCATATTCTTGCGTCGTTGCTCTTTCGTTAGTTTATCCATAAACTATTTTCACTTTACAATTTCAAACCGGCTTATCTATCACCGTAACAATTTCATGTAATGCACCTTTTCCGGCTTCTATCACCTTCCTGACGTCAGGAAAATGATTAGCTATATATTCTCCTGCACTGATTTTTTTCTGAATTTCATTTTTCAAATCGCCTTATCTATCACAGTAACAATCCCATCACTATGCCTTACCGTAAGATGCTCAAGTGGCTGGGTTGGTGGGGCGGCAGCCACACTCCCGTCGCGACGGAAAATTCCGCCGTGGCATCTGCAATGAAATTGATTATCCTGTTCTTGCCACAGGAGTGTACACCCGGCATGAGTGCATTGGAGGCTCATTGCCTCGAACGTATTATCCGGTTTTTTGAATAGGATTGCATCCTTATCCCCAAGTTTGATTGTTGCATAATTCTTCCCATGAAACAGTTTTTCGGGTTCATCCGTTGTGAATTGTGCTGCGCGTGTTTTACGTCCTGCAAGCGGCGGGTACAGATACACGGCACCAGCATAAGCAACAGGTGCAATTGCTGCAATGCCAAGACCATTCAATATACGTTGAAGAAAAGTTCTGCGGGAAGTAGCCATAATATATTATTGAGCAAAGTTTCTTAATCGTATCATAAAGCCGTTATAATCAAAAGCACTATAAAGCCGGCAAGCAAGGCAGGGGCTGTTCGTTTTACCAGCTCGAAAGGGGTTGTTTTCACGAGAGTTGTGGTAAATATTACGATTGCTGCAACGGGCGACATCGTACGTCCGAACGTAGCTCCGATTGCACCAATCACCCCTAAATCCACTGCACCTTGCTGATTGATTTTGGCAAGAGCAGGCAAAACCGCTTTTGAGAACGAAACACTCGGCGCAGTTCCCGAACCGGAGAGTACTGCCAGCAGCCATGTCATTGAACCGCTTATAGCTTTTGCCGTGAAGTCGAAATTTGATACCATTGTTACTACAATTTGTACAAGCCCGACAGCTTCCATTCCTGCTATCAAACAGCTTGCAGCAATAATCAGGGAAATAACATGAATATACGCATATCCCAAACCTTCAAAAAAAGTTTTAGTTAATGATGTTATATCCTTATAATTAAGAAGCAACACGATAATCGTAAAGAAAAGCATCACATGAACGACGGGCAAACCATCCGGATACAGCCCAAGAAGTGAAGGAAAAAGACGAAATTTTGGTTGGCACAAAAGCAGTACAGCAACAGGAAGCGGGGGGAGAATTGCTTTGTAATATTGAATCTTTTGGCTTGATTGTTCATCATGAAGTTCAACTTCTTCAACAGCAGCGGTAGGCTTCATAAAAAATGCCATCATCGTAAAGACAAGAACAGCCACACCAAAACCAATCAATTCAGGACGAAACGCTGCATCTAACACCGATGGAAGAGGTGCAAGTGTTGCAGTTTGAATTGCAACAATATCCGGCTCCCCGGGGTTAAATAAATTACCGCCTCCCGAGCAACCAAGTATCAATACTGCTCCTGCGATTATCGGGTGAATACGGGCAGCAAGAAGGATAGGAACTAAAATAGGACCAACTGCAGCAGCGGCAGCAGTCTGGCTTGTAATTGCCATATTGGTAAAGAATCCAACGAAACATCCCCCGGGAATAAGCAGCCACCTTATTTGCTGAACAGGTCGCATTAGAAGGCGCACCATTTCACGGTCGCAACATGTTGCCCTCAGCACAAATGCGTAGCCCATTGCGGAGCAAATCGGTCCGATAATTTTACCATCACCCATTACCCGCTGAAATGTATCAAATATCACAAGCGGTTTCATTACAAGGGATGCAAGTATTAGCCCCGCAGTAAATAACACTAGGCGAACATCTACACCACGAACAACTGAATACACAGCTGCACCAAGGACACCAAGAGAAAGGAGGAGTATGTAAATATTCATGTGGATTACAGAGCAGTCAGGTAAAGTTTATCTAATTTTTCAGCTACTTCTATAATCCGTAGAATAGAGTTAGCACACCCTATTCTACGGATTATAGAATGACTTAATAAGTCAGTTGAAGTGCCTACGGCAAAGATAAACTTTTTTTCTGAAAAGCTCCTTATTGTTTACTGTAAATACAGGTGGGGTGGTGCGATTTGGCTAACGTAGGAATTATTGACAATCGATGCATTATGTATAATAAACTACCTGTGTATTATCACTTTGCAGGAGTAGTTTTGTCCATTAACGGTAATGGCGGCTATGTATATTCCGTCTGGAATATCAGAAGTATTAAAATATATGTTTTGGTGACCTGAATTAAAGCTATGAGAGGATTCTTTCAATATTGCTTCCCCTAATACATTTGTTAACGATACAGTTACATCAGCAGGAAATTGCAGATCGAAATTTAAAGTTACTTCGGTAGCAGAAGGATTAATAGTAACGGTAACGGAATTGTGTTCTTCTTCATTTTCACCAACAGATGTAATTGGAGCGGCATCGTACTTCCAAATTTTTCCGTCGTGTGTTGCCATAAATACTGTATTTCCATCTACTGCAAGCGAGCCTTGAGATTGACCGTCTAAAGCTCCGGTTATTCCTGTATTAAAAGCTGACCAGTTTACCCCATCCATTGAGGTGTAGATACCTACTCCTTCAATCTTTGTTCCTCCGCCTGAATGGAGAAATACTTGCCCGTTACTTGTTGTTACAATTTTGCTGATTTGCTGACCTGCTTGCACAAGATATTGGGGTAATCCAAGAGCTTGCGACACAGTATGGTTTTTCATATCGGCACATCCTATTGCATTGTTCCAGCCAAGTGTCCACATTGCTGCGCCCGACCATATTACTTTATTATCTGAGGTGAACCCTATACCTGCGCAATTACCGCTTATTGAGAGTGGTTTCATTGCACTGTTACTGTCTTTTTGGCTTGCATTGTTATCGAGGCATGGATGATAATCGGCGGGATGCCATGTAATTCCCTCATCATCTGAATACACCATACCTGCGCTTTCCGTTCCGGCATATACTCTCCCGTTTGCGTCCACATTTATTCCGTAGATTGCCCCGTCAACTTGGTAATTGAACCATGACGGATAATAACACGGATATGCAGCTTTCACAAGTGCGGATTCGTCTATGTGCTGAAAGGTAACACCTTCATCGGTGGATTTATAGACATACGACCATTTCCCACCCACCCACAATGTTCCGTTAGGTGATTTTGCAATACAGTATGCGCCGAGAGTAGGACTTACATCTACGGTTGAAGCAACCCACTGTTGGGTTTTACTATCGAAACGGAAAAGCCACGGCTCGCCCTGCTCACCTCTGAAAATTCCTGCAATAGGTTCGTTGTTTTTATTTGTTTCCAAAACCTGGATATTATTGGTTACCGACGGCGGGAGTGGGATAACAGGCATTGCCTCGAAGTTCGGCTGGTTATTTTTGGTGTTTGCTTTATAAACATAACCTTTTGATGCTCCTGTACCTACTAAGGTGTAAAAAATATCGTGGTTGGCAGCAATGGTCATTTTGGGAAACGTTCCCGCGGGAAGTCCGCTTGCCCACAATTGCCAAGCGGGTTGCTGGGAATAAACAATCGTCATGTGGGACAGAAATACTACTAACGTAATTACTGTTAAACTGAATACCGTTTTCAAACGGTTTCGATTATTTAATGGAGTAGTGATACTCATTATCGTTAATGTACTGTTTTACAGAATGGTTTTCTTTCTATGATTTGAAAAAGAATTTGTTCCGGAAAAGGATACAAAAAAACTGAGGTGCGAATTTTATTGAATATCCCAAAACAAAAAAAGCCCTACCGGTTTCTCATGAACCAATTAGGGCTTTTATAAAACACTACATTCTATCTATCGGATAATTGCCAAAGGCTTTGTGATACTAGTTTTACCGTCTGACAATCGTAGAAAATACACACCTGCTTGCAGTTGATTAGCCTGAATTTCAATTGTATATTCTCCTGCCTTTTTATTCTCAATATCTTCAAACTGCCTAACCATGCTTCCAATGCTATTGAATAATGTGAGCGATACCTGGGAAGTAGAAGGATTTGAATACCGAACAAAGGTTTCACCTGTTTGAAGCTGTGAAACCTCTAACGACATAGTACTTAACGGAGTTTCTGAATTTTCTACTCCAACTACAGGAGTTGTCATTTCAGCAATATACATCTTGCTGTTATTGCGACCTCCGATAATCAAATGACCATTAGGGAGTTCTGCAACTGATTCTAAATAATCAGCACCCGGTGAACCGTAGGCATACGACCATTGCTTAGTACCTTTGCTGTCAAGTTTCAATATTAAACAATCGCCTTCATTTTCAGAAAGTGTTGTTGATACTTTACCGACCAACACATAGCCATTGTCTTTAGTTTGAATACAATCTACAGGATAATTAGCATAATAATTCGGTTCAAGATACGATTTTTCCCACTGTATTGTTCCTACGGAATCAGTCTTTACGCAGTAAATATAATAATTACTACCATCGCCAAAATGCTTGGAATAACAATACATCAAGAAGCCACCGTCTTGTGTTGGAATAGCCCGTGCAGGTCCTTCAATAGACTTCGTTCCATAGTTCTTCCAAAATGCTTGGAATAACAATACATCAAGAAGCCACCGTCTTGTGTTGGAATAG
>CALMMI010000565.1 GCA_937868245.1 uncultured Ignavibacteria bacterium
GGATGCGGGCGGACAGAGAAGGTGGGCATCCTATTACGGATGCGGCATAGGTACTGATATTATCTGTGATAATTCTAACTTTTATGTAGTAGGAACAACAATTGGCAATACATTATTTGATGTGACCCGGGGAACATATATTATAAAAGGGATTTCTGATATATGTATATTTTCACTGGACAAAAACACCTGTACACGTAATGGAACTTGCTGGTCTCAGTTATTCGGAGGAACAGATACACCAAGTGCTGCCTGGGCTTACGGAAGAACCGACTATGGGCAGTCTATCGCATTCGGTTCTGATAATGATATTTGGATTGGCGGCTTAGCCGGAAATTCCGGAGATTTCCCTGTTGTAAACACAGGTACGTATCCACCGTGGACATATGATATCCAGCAATCAAATAAAGGTGGAAATGCCGATGCTTTTTTTGCCCAATTCTACAAATCTAACGGTGCACCGAGATATTCATCATTTTTTGGTACAACAGGAAATGATCTCGGTGGTTATATAGCTATGTATGGAACATCCAGTATAATAATAGCTGCAAACTCTAATAACGACGGTGTTGCAGGTACTTTCCCGATACCTACCGATCGAAGGGTAGGTTCTCCGTACAGTATGATGATTTCCAAAATATGTACTTCCTATGGCGAAAATGCTGATGCAGGAACATCACCGATACTTATGTGTTCAGGAGATACTATCCAAATAGGCACAAGCACATTGAGTGGAAATAAATACGAGTGGACAAACCATACTAACATTTCAAACTGGAACATATCAAATCCCTATGTTTATCCACGAAATTCTACTGCAAATCAAATCAAAGTAATATATGAAGTGATTCAAACGGATCTTGTATCCGGATGCTATGGCAGAGATACTGTTGAAGTTAATGTAAGACCAGGTCCTTCGTTCACTGCACAACCTTCACAATCACCACAATGTGTGGGTAATTCTGTTGGGTATTCAATTACAGGGATGTACACCCCAAACACAGGAGACAGATTTGTTTGGGAGGCATCAGGCGGTGTTGTTGTTGGTAACAACAACCAGCAATCGGTAACAATCATGTGGACTTCAGTTGGAATCGATACTGTATATCTTAGAGTGACTAATTCCCTCGGGTGTTCAGTTCAAGCACGGCTTCCTGTGGAAGTGACTGCGCTCCCTACTGTAAATGCAGGAATTGACCCGCCGGAAATCTGCGAAGGCTCGAGTATAAAACTGAATGCCACTGCTACCGGGGGCACAGGAGCATTTACGTACTCGTGGACTCCGCTCATCGGAATTTCCGCCCCAAATATTCTGGCTCCTGATGTAACGCCGGCTCAACCTATTACTGATTATATACTTGCAGTTACCGATGCGAGAGGATGTATTGGCTTTGATACAGTCCGTGTTCGGATGAATCCAAAACCCGTTGCATTTGCAGGGGAAGACAAAGTTATTTGCGCCGGTGAAAGTGTTGTACTTCCTGCATCAGCAAGCGGCGGGACACCATTCCCGGGTGCAAATCAATACACTATCAACTGGGTTCCTGCAACCGGGCTAAGTGCCGCCAATGTTTCAGACCCCACTGCTAAACCAAA
The DNA here is from genome assembly GCA_937868245.1 of uncultured Ignavibacteria bacterium. GTDB lineage: Bacteria > Bacteroidota > Ignavibacteria > Kapaibacteriales > UBA961 > JADJXV01. The sequence goes on from CALMMI010000565.1 coordinate 1,597, forward strand.
TACTACAACCGATTATGTATTTTATATAACGGATGCCAAAGGATGTAAAAGTTTCGATACAGTTCGCGTAACAGTACTTCCTAAGCCTAATCCTCAGTTTGCTTTCAACGAAGTAGATTTCGGGAAGTTGGACGGGTGTACTTCCTCGTTAGAAAAAATTGATACTGTCGAAAACAAAGGTACACAGCCGATACAGTTGCTCAGCGGAATATCCGACGAACCTTCCTTTAGTGTCAGTTCAGGGTTTCCAATTATCATTGCTCCGGGTCAGAAAGTAGGAGTAAAGTTCAAATACTCCCCTGTAGTAGCAGCCGCGAGAAATGGAATCGTTACCTTTACAGGTACTCCGTGTAGTATATCCATTCCTATTTCTGTTAAAGGAGAGAAACTCAGCCTGGCTGTTAAAACCTTGCCTACGGTTGTTGATTTCGGACAAAGTATCACGTGTACCAACAAAGTTGCAGATACAGTGATAACCATTACCAACACAGGAACAGATGTACTTACAATTGCACAGCCAGCTATTCTGGCTCCATACAGTATTGTCGGGCAAACGTTCCCTCTTTCGATTAACGTAGGCAGCAATGTGCAAATTAAGATACATTATGCACCTACTGCTGATGGAAATCACTCACAAACTATTCGATTCCCTTTTTCGGCAGGTATATGCAAGGATACAATCAAAGTTTCGATGAACGGGACAAGTTTTTCTCAAACCTTGGTACTATCTCCCAATCTTACAAACTTCCCTTCACTCTCAGGTTGTGAAATATCCAGAGATACTACCATTACTCTCGAGAATACAAGCAGCGCAGATATAAAAGTGGATTCGGCAAGCGGTAACGGTATGTTCAAAATTGTGGCTCCTGCGTTGCCTGTAACCATAAAAGCAGGTGAAAAGAAGGTTATTACCGTTCAATTCCTGCCAAGTGCTACGGGAACAATTACCGATTCGTTGGTATTTGCATATAGTCCATGTAATAATAAAATTACAGCTCAATTCTCGGGAAGCAAGCAAGGTGCAAGTTTTGCCCTTTTGGATACCCTTGATGCCGGAGAGATAATTGCATGTGTGAAAAATTCTGCAACAATAAAACTGGCAATAAAGAATACGAGCAGCGGCGGAGCGGCAGGTGGTGTAACAACTGTAACCTCAGGCAAAAATATTACCACAAATCTTACAAACGGCACATCACTTCCGAACAATTCGCCTCAGGAGTTCGATGTAACAATTACACTCCCGATTGGCAACGGTGTATTTGTGGATTCACTCAACCTTGTGTTTAACCCGTGCGGCATTACGAAAACCGTATATGTAAAAGCAAGGACAACAAACGTTGCATTCAAAGCTGATCTGTCAACAGTTGATTTTGGAAAGATTCAATCAGGTAACAACCGTACTATTCCGATTCTTTTTACAAACACAGGAAGTGCGGCAATAACAATATCAACCGTACCGAATCTATTGCCACCGTTCTCTGTTAAAAGTATTTCCCCTCCTCTTCCGGCACTCTTGCAACCCGGTGAAAAGTTGACCGTGACGGTTGAGTATGTGTCTGAGTCAGGAATACAGACATCCAAAGTATTGGCTTTGGGAACAGTTCCATGTCCTGCATCGGATAGTGTAACCATCAAAGGAGAAGGAACACTGAACCCTCAGCCATCGTTGTCAGTAACCAAGAATCTTGATTTTGGAAGCATCTGTATCGGAAAAGATACAACTCTTACCGCTCAATTGTTCAATAACGGTGGTGTTACACTGCAAGTACAACAAGCAAATGTTAATGGAAATGCTGCTGATTTTTCAGTTAAGAATTTCACTCCCAAAGCCCTCTTGTCGGGCGATAAAATGGATGTACAAATTATGTACAAACCTTCTGCTCTCGGGCAATCCTCCGCACTAATTATTTGGGTTACCGATCTGCTGAAAGATTCAACTGATGTTACAGGAATCGGGAAAGACTGCGGTACTCCTCCTCCTGATACATCCAAAACAACGATTGCAATAGGAAGCATTGCAGCCGAGGTTGGTCAGAACGTAAAACTTGCGTTGATTCTTACGAAGCAGCAGGGTCTTACCGAGTCGGGTGCTACCAAATTCTCGGCTACAATGAGAATCAATCATAATATCGTTCATATCACTGATGCTTCGTACCCGTGCGTAGCAAGTACAAGCCCTGAACTGTGTGAAGTTGCACTTTCCGGTGAATATCAAATTGGAAAAGATACTCTCGGGTTTATTCCGGTGGATGCTACTCTGGGAGATGTTGAAAGCGCGCCATTGGAACTTGTTGATTTCCAATGGTTGAACGGAAAGGGAGTGGTAACGGTTGAGAAACAAAACGGTGAATTCAAACTATTGAACCTTTGCCGCGAAGGCGGTGTGCGACTATACGACCCGAATGGAATTGTAAATGTGAGTGTTGCTCCTAATCCTGCCGGGGGAAATGCAGAAATTGAATATTCCTTACGGGAGGAAACTTCCGTGAAAGTATCCCTTACCAATATTTTGGGGCGTGAGGTACTGGTGATTGACGATGCAATTCGTAAAGCAGGAACATACAAACAAACGGTTGATCTTACTACCATGGGCGACGGCATCTATTTCCTGATGCTGCAATGCCCTAATACTGTAAAAACCATCAGGATGAGTGTAGTAAAATAAGTTGGTTTCTAATAAATTTACAAAGAATATTCCCAAAGTGTAAACTCTTTGGGAATATTCTGTCTTTAAAGCAAACGCATTACATTAACAGGAATGAACAAGCAGATTTCTTTCTTGAGTTACGACAAGATTATCGACAGGATAATGATTGCATCGACTTAAGAAATCCCAATATTATAGAACGCTAATAAGATGTACTTTTTACAAGTTGACTTCTTATGGTTCTTTGGGCAAGAACCGAAATTTTCGTAAGTTATCTTTAGCTTTCATTGACAAGCAAAACCCCACAACGTTATATTTCACGAAGATGTTGCCATGCGCCCTTTGCTCCTTATTTTGTTTCTTTTTTTTCAACTGTCCTGGGGTATAGCCACAGCGTCTGATTTTAAGGCTGCAACCCGGGGATTTATTGAAAACCAGGGACAAATTATAAGCACAAAAAACAAACCCGTACCCGAAGTTAAATTCTATACCGGTTCAAATGGAGGTATTCAGGCATATTTCACGCCTACCAGGGTAAGTTATGTATTCCAAAAGACGAAAACCATAAAGAGCACTATATCTAAAAAGGAACATAATTCTCTTTCCTCTGGGGTTGATGTCGTGCCAATGGATGTATATCGAATGGATGTTGAATTTGCCGGAGCAAACCCAAAAGCTGCAATTAACGGCTATGAACAAACAGAAGAAACCACCAACTATTATTTATCGTACTGCCCACAAGGGATTACTCACGTTAAAGCCTTTGGAAAACTAATCGTAAAAGACCTGTACCCAAATATTGATTTGATTTGGAAAATTACAGCTACCGGACTTAAATATGAATTTATCGTTCACTCGGGGGGTGACCCAACCCAAATTAAGATGCAGTATAGCGGAGCAGATACTAAACTTACCGCAGCAACTATTACTGCAACTACTCCAATCGGCTCACTGAGTGACGCTTCACCTGTCTCGTATCAAAACAATATAAAAATTCAAACTGAATTCCATAAATCCGGTAGGAATTTTGGATTCAAAGTGGCTGAATACAACCACTCTCAAACCCTCGTTATCGACCCGATGGTAGTGTGGGGTGTGTATCAAAATGAAGTTGTTGCAAGTACCGGACTCTTAGGAATGAGAGTGGATTTGAACGGTAATGTGATTATTACCGGAAAAGCACCAAACAATCTATTTCCTACTACGGCTGGAGTAATCCAACCTGTTTACGCAGGGAATTCGGATTGTTATATTGAAAAGTTTGATAAAGACGGAGTGCGTAAATGGTCAACCTATTACGGCGGTAGCGGAGTTGAGCCGATTGTTACCCCGGGATTATTTACCAACTGTCTGGCTCTTGACGCTAACAACAATATTGCTTTCGTTGGTTCGACCGCAAGTACCGATTTCCCATTGCTGAACGCCACTCAAAAAACATACGGAGGTGGCTCCGCAGATATGTTTATCGTTAAATTATTTACTGCCGACGGGACACCAGAATGGTCAACGTACTACGGTGGTGCTAATGATGACCAGGCATTTGGAGCAACTGTAGATATTTCAAGTAAGGTTATAGTTGTAGGGAGCAGTTCATCTGTTAATTTCCCCATACTTGGGACTGTGTTTCAACCCGCCAATCCTTCGAGAAACAGTACAGGTGTTATTGTTAAGTTGAATCCTGCAGGAGCAGGAATCTGGGCAACATTTTGCGGAGATATTACCGGTAGTACAGGCACTGATTATCTGGCTGCCGTAACTTCGGACAACGCCGGTAATATTTATACAACCGGAAGCACCACACGTTCATTCCCCACCACTACCGGTACGTTTCAGCCAACAAACACCGCAACGGATAGAAAAATCACGGTCAGCAAACTGGACCAAAACGGACTTCAAGTTTGGTCAACGTTTCATGACCGTGGAATCGGAAATGATATAATTTGTGATAACTCAAACTTGTATGTTGTAGGCACAAGCGGTTTTCAGGGTACATTTAGCGTTACAACCGGATTTACAAACGGAGTGAAGGGCGCGGCAGATGTCTGTATCTTCACGCTTGATAATATTACTGGAAACAGAAACGCCAATTCCTGGTCACGTCTTTTCGGAGGGACGGGGCAGCCGTTTACCTGGCAATACGGCTCGATTGATTATGGAATGAACATTGTATTTGATGCAACAGGAAATCTGTGGGTTGGAGGTCTGGCAGCAAATTCAACCGATTTCCCGGTAAAAACCAATACTACTCCTATCCAACAGACATATTCCGGTGGGAGTACCGATGGTTTTTTTGCCCAATTCGACAAAGCATCAGGAAAAGATATCTACTGTTCTCTGTTCGGGTCTATAGACCAAGATTACGGGGGATATGCTTTCCCTTTCGGAAGTTCAAATCTATTTTACGGCATAAATTCTTTTAACGACGGCAATGCCTTTTCATTCCCAATTCCGGTTTCTCGAAGGCTCGGTACACCATATAGTATTGCAATTGCTAAAATTTGCACTTCGACCGGTATAAGTGCTGATGCAGGTGCTGACGCAGTTTTATGCTCAGGTGATACCGTCCGAATCGGGAAATTACCCGTTAGCGGTCTTTCCTATAATTGGAATACCCGTGCAAACCTTTCGGATTCAACTGTTGCCAACCCAAAGGCATTTCCTAAGAATACAGGGACTACACCAGCTGCATACAAATTCAATCTCCTTGCCAATGATCCGGCAGGCTGTTACGGAGCTGATACAATTACACTTACCGTTAATCCCGAGCCGAATGTTACTTCTGCTGTACAACCTCCGCAGTGTCAAGGGACAATAGGCTCATATTCCCTAACCGGAATCTACTCTACTGTCAAATCTGACGACAAATTTAATTGGGAAGCCCGTGGGGGGAATGTAATCGGTGATAACACCCGGCAAACTGTATCGGTGCTGTGGACTAACGTTGGAATTGATACCGTTTACATGACAGTTACCAATGGCTTCGGATGCTCGGCAAGAGCGCGGATTTTAGTTGAAGTATCCCCTTTGCCGACAGTAGATGCCGGTCCGGATTGGGAAATTTGTGAAGATTCAAGCATAATACCGTCAGCTTCAGCTTCCGGTGGAACCGGTACATTACGGTATGTATGGACTCCAGCAGCCGGTGTTTCTACCGTTACAGACCCTCGTCCAACTATCAAACCGACGAAACAGATAACCGATTATGTGTTAACTGTTACTGATTCCCGTGGCTGCGTTCGGAGCGATACTATGCAAATTCGCATGAATTCCAAACCCGTTGCTTTTGCAGGAAACGATACGGTAATTTGTCGCGGTGAAAGTTTGCTGTTGAACGCAATTCCGAGTGGCGGCGCAGCTCCCTATACTGTTATATGGACACCTTCCGGTGGATTAAGCTCAACTTCAGTTTCCAATCCTGTTCTAAACATTTTGGGAAATGGAAAGTATGTGTATCATATCACAGATGCAAAAGGGTGCAAGGCTCAAGATACAATCAATGTTCAAGTAGTTGTAAAGCCTACGGTAACGTTCGATCCTCCGATATTGGATTTTGAGCAATTGGATGGCTGTACGTCGTCATTGGAAAAAACTGTTACTATTATCAATAACAGTACAGGAGCAGGACGGATCATAGGAGCATCTTCAGA
>CALMMI010000566.1 GCA_937868245.1 uncultured Ignavibacteria bacterium
CAATATAGTGCATCATTCCCGCAGGAACTTTTGCATAACGAGGTGTTAATGGGTATTCATCTTTGTCAATCCATACAGGATGCGTTGTCATACGTTTACCTGTATTTATTAATGATACATTCTTTGATTTCTTCTATTGGGTACTCAATCCCATCCGGAGCGAGTGCATAGCTTGTGCATATCCCGTCAACAATTGAAAACAATAAAAGTGCTTCAATACGTTGAGCGTCGGGGTCACGAGGGTCGAAAAAGGATTCGAGCAGTGCAATCGTATTTATTTGAAAATCTGCAAATTCTTTCCCTAACAATTCCTGAACAAACGGCTGCGTTCTGAGTCCATAAAACAACGCCCAAAAACGACGGTTGTTTTTAATGATACGCACCACATTGTTAAGATATTCATCCAGCTTTTCATGGGGAAGGCCGGTAGTGCTTACTTCAAACGACGATTGCACATCAATCATGCTTTTGCTGATAATCTCCTTCAGGAGAGCTTCTTTACCGGAGAAATAACGGTACATCAACCCTTGGGCAACTTCTGCCTCACGGGCAATCATCGAAATAGGAGTACGGTCGTAGCCGTTACGTGCAAATAGTTCTAAAGCAGTTTCTACAATCTTTGTTTTGCTGCTTTTTGGCGGATTTGTTACTGTTTCCATGTTGAATGTGTTAGTTGTAGAAATGATTCATTTACTTTATTTGTTGCTATTGAATGAATGCTCATTCACAAAAATACAAAAATACGTAATTGAATGCAAGAAAAGAATACTGTCAATAAATAATTAATCTAACCGTTTGTTATGCCGTAGAATCAATATACACCTTACACACGCGTGAAGAACATAGGCTAAGAAAACAATAAAATCAGTTTACAAAAGAATACATGAGCGACTTTAATTTTGATGATGAGCAGCCCGAAGAATTTAATTCACAGGAAATGGAAGAGAATCTGCGGAGATATAGGAACATGAAAAGGGAAGGCGGGATAGAGCGTAATGCATCGCCGGAAATGCTTGAAGCTCTTGCCCAGTATTGCATAGAAAAGCAAAAGTTTGCAGATGCCTTAGAATTTTCTGAAGCATTACTGAAGTTTACACCCTACTCATCAGATGCATGGATGTGGAAAGCGATAGCACTTGTTCAGCTCGGGAGGGCGGAAGAATCAATCGAGAACTTCGATAAATCTTTGTCGATAAGCCCGTTGGACGTACAGGTAATGGTAGCAAAAGCAATGGCTCTTGAACAATGCAAACGTACCGAGGATGCACTGGAACTGTACAATTCAGTTCTGGAGATATACCCGTCTAATGAAGATGCAATGTTTGGCAAGGCTCTCCTGTGCGAAAAAATGGAGCATTATAAGGAAGCGATTTCGCTGTTTAAATATCTGCTTCATTCGGAACATTTCGGCGAGGATGCGCAATCGGAACTTGCATTCTGTTATGATGCTTCCGGTAATTACGAAAAAGCGTTAGAAGTATATCAAAAATGCGCCGATGCAACCCCTTTTGACGAAACAATATGGTTTAATCGTGGTGTGGTACTCTGTCACTTGGAGCAGTACTATCAAGCAGTGGAGAGTTTTGAGTATGCAATTGCCCTAAAAGAAAATTTTGCTGTTGCATGGTTCAACATGGCAAACGCAAATGCTTCTCTCGGTAGGTTTCAAGAGGCAATTAATGGATATGAAGCAGCTATCAAACATGGTTTGAAAGAACCATTGTTATGGCATAATTTGGGAAGTGCTTACGAAGAATTAGGCAGTATCGAAGAGGCAATTGGCAGCTTTAGCAAGGCGATTGATATGGATAAGAATTCGTATGAATCATTCTTCAGCCGTGGTGCATGTTATGATTCACTCGGCAATTACAACGCCGCTCTTTTGGATTATAATTCTGCCCTTGTCCTAAAAAATGACAATGCCGACTTATGGTATGCAAAAGGGGATGCTCTCTATAATGCAGGACATCCAAATGAATCTTTGGATTGTTATAAAGCTGCTCTTGCCCTTGCTCCCAAAGATGCAGAATGCTGGCACGACTACGGGTTAACACTTCTGGAGCTGGGTATTGTGGATGAAGCAGGTGAGGCTTTTACACGGGTTATCGAAATTATGCCCGAATGGTATATAGGGTATTATTCACTTGCCAAAGTTATGGTACTTTTGGAGAAAACCAATCTGGCTGCTAAATTACTTATAGAGGTGTTTTCACGAAATCCGCAAATGCAGACAGAATTCCATTTGGAGTTTGCTAAGTTTATGACCTTAAAACAATTGAGGATATTATTGGAGCGGATAGTGAAGCTAAAAGATGAGAAAATATAAGGTATCAGCCGGTGCAATGAATCTAAATGAGATACTTGCTAGAAAGGACTTCATTAAAATTACTCAAAATAAAAAACCCATACAATCTGTATGGGTTTTTTATATATAGGATGTTGTGAGGAAACTTACTTGAAACTGTAGTTTGTAAGCTCAGACATAGTGAGCATACCGCTCTGCTTTTCACCGACAAGTCCAACACCTTTTGCGTAATAATAACTGTAATCAGAGAATTTCCCCCATGAACCGCCGGTATTTATTTCCATAAGGATACTGTAAACAATTACATCTTTATAAACTGTACCATTGGAGGCAGAATATGTTGTTCCCTTTTCTTCCAGAGTTACCGTTCTTCTTGCAGCACTTCCGAAGCTATAACCTTGATATACATTTGTAGTACCTATAGGAGCATTAAAATCAAGAAATACGAATTCTGAATCTTCTACTATGGCATAAGGATTATTTGGTCCTATTGAATATACTACATGGTTTGCATAGCGAAAATACTGGGGACGGGTAGTATCTTCACTGGAAACCTGAACAAAGTAATTTTTTCCGTTTATTGTTGTTTCCTTTGTAATTGAAGTTCTGTCGAGAGTAGAGCTAAGGTATGGTTTGTAATCCCACCAGTATCCAACTTGAAGAGGAAAATAGGTTGTGTCGGCTATCTTATTTTCTCCACCACCGGTTGGCGATGTAGAATCTTTCGAGCAGGAGGCGAGTATAGCTGTTGTGAAAAGAACAACCAGTAAAAAATGGTTCTTTAGGGTCATAAATAATCCTATATTGAGTAAAAAATAATAAATATACTTGTCAAATACAAGTTACTAAAAATCTACTAATAAAAAAGCAAATATATGAATTTTGATTTAGCTGCTTTCAGTATGCAGTTTGTGGTGACAGTGCGTTAATCGGCAGGCAATGAATTGTTAAAACGTTGGGGTGTGTTTTGCAATATTCTTAAATTAAAAGGTGTTATATTTCTTTTCCACAATTTCTTTTAATTTCATATTCATAAGATTAAAAGCATTTTTGGTAGTAGTATCAAGCATCTTTTTGAAGAGAGGAACAAGTATTCCTTTAAACTTTTCACTTTGCCTGAATGTGGTTGTTCCGTTACCATTATCAATAAGTTCAAATATATGTTCACCGTCAAATAGTCCGGGGAAAAATAAATTTCCCAACCATCTAAATTCCTTATTCATATCAAATGCAAGAACCTTAGGCTTGAATGTCATTCCATTACCACCCGGAGGTTCCAAGCGCACTGCTATTCTATGTCCGACTGCAATTGTACCTGTTACCGATTTGATAAATGGATTCCACAGTGGGTAATTGCTAAAGTTTGTAAAAACAGCCCAAACTTTTTCAGGTATTGCATTTATGATAACTTCAGTTGTAATTTCTTTAGCCATGATTGAAACTTTAGAGCTTTCTAATGATTTCTATTGTGACCTATGTTTCTATGTGTTTAAAATGATGTTTAATAACGCATAGAAACATAGGTAAAAGATTAATTCTTTTTCTCTCCCTTTAAAACCTCCCAAATCTTCCATTTTAACTCTTCGATATTTTCACCAATTGCTGCCGAAATAGGGAATGGCGACTGACCACCAAACTTCATACGTTTCCAATTCTTGCGGTCTTCTTCCAGTACGGTATCGATTTTACTGATGCAAACAATCTGTGGTTTTTTAAGCATTTCCGGACTGTATTTTTTTAGTTCATTACACAGAACTTTATAATCTTTCTTAATATCTTCGTTTGCTGCATCAAGCATAAATACAAGCACTCGTGTCCGTTCGATATGCCGTAGGAACTGAATACCCAATCCGCGCCCTTCGTGAGCACCTTCGATAAGCCCCGGAATATCCGCAACGGTATATGATTTACTGTCAGCAAGCCGTACCATCCCTAAATTTGGAATAAGAGTGGTAAAAGGGTAATCTGCAATCTTAGGTTTAGCAGCTGAAATTACTGATATGAGTGTAGATTTCCCTGCATTCGGGAAACCGACAATTCCTACATCTGCAAGAATTTTCAATTCAAGTACTATGGACAGCTCCTCAGCCGGTTCTCCCGGTTCAGCATTACGGGGTGCCTGATTGGTAGGAGTCATAAACTCTGCATTGCCACGACCCCCACGACCTCCACGAGCGATAATGATTTCTTTTCCGGGGGTATCTAAATCTGCAAGAATTTTATCGCTTGTTGTATCATGGATAACAGTTCCAAGAGGCAACTTAATAACTAAATCATTTCCGCTTCTTCCTGTGCATTTATATTTTTCACCGGGATTACCGTCTTCTGCGTGATAATTGCGTTTATACCGAAAATCCATAAGGGTTGCAAGTTGCGGATCGGCTACAACAATTACATTTCCACCCTTGCCGCCATTGCCTCCGTCTGGTCCGCCGTTGGCAACTGACTTTTCATGACGAAAGCTAATGTGACCTCTACCACCCTTACCTGAACTGATCTCAACTGCTGCTGTATCTATAAAATTCATTTTATGTACCTGAATAACGTTTTTGAACTATTGTGCGGAAACTGATTGCAGCCGCACTACGGTGATCTACTTTGTGACGGAGGAAAAATTTATCTATTATCTGTGCTGCTTCCTTCCAGGCAGGACAGTTGTCTATATCTGTAACTAATTTCGAGAACATCTCTTCATCTTTCGAGCATAATTTTTTCACAAATTCATCGTGCTGTCTTTTATCAATAAAACCGGCAATCGATGGAATTTTCTGCTGTTGAACGTCTTGTTGTATAGGTGCTGCTACCGGTGCAACCTCTTGAATATGCTGAAAATTTCCTTGTGTAATATCTGCAGGGCTTTCCTGTGCCGGAACTAAAGTGTTCTCTTCCGCTGATGGAGTCGTGCTGTCTTCCGGTAATGTTGTTTCTGTGCTGTCATCTATCGTTGGAGCTATGTTGTTAACTTCAATTTCAGAAGGTTCAGGAGTAAAATCATGATTTAGGGCATCTTTAAGGACTTCTGCAAATTCAACGGAAGTATCAAGTTTTGATGCCGGAATCTCACTTGGAGAATCAACATGAGTATCAATAGAACTACCGGGAGCAATTTCTATTGTTTCTACGGAGAATTCTGCGGGTAGATACTCATCTAATTCATAAGGAGTTTCTCCGTAGATTTCAATAGTTTCAATAGGAATATCTTCGGTAATTTCAACAGAACCAATTGTACTTGCTGAATCAATTGCAGTAGTTGTGTGGACTTCTTCATGAATTGAAGCATCTTCTTGCTGCGAACTTTCATCCGGCTCAGTACCGTTGTTTTCTTCTATTGTTCCTTGAGAGTATTCATCAATGTTTTCGTGAGGATAGCTCAAACCTTCTTCTGAATGTTGGTCTGTTTCAGGTAGAATATCCTCGTTTGTTTCAGAAGTTGCTTCATCGTTTATCTGATGAGAAGCTTCGGCTTCATCTTTAAGAAGATTCTCGGCAGGTTGTTCGCCATCAATAAGGTGCTCTTCTTCAATAACTACAATCTCATCTATTTGCTCTGATTCACCGTGTAAAGAACCATCTTGTATGTCGGAAACAAATTCAACAGGTACAACATCATCGTAATCGCTGTGTAGTAACGGGAATTCCCATACTTCGGGTTCATTGCTCTCATCAACAATTTCGTTATTCTCTATCAGAGTGTCTGCGTCCGAGGTTTCCACCTGAATTTTAACATCTTCACCTAGAATATCATCTTCTATATCAGAAAATTCTGCAATTACTTCTTCTATGTTTGTAGAATCTGCAATTATCTCAATCGTGGAATCTATGCTTTCTTCCTGTGCTTCCGTATCGGTTTCGTAGTAAGCTCCCTCGAGAGTATGCAGTTCGACTGGAATATCCTGTAATGTTTCTTCACTTACTTCAATTGCTGAAACTTCATTTTCTGAGTCGTTTTGGGAATTATCATTTGTATCGTAATCTTCTGCTGTAGGTTCTACCGATACTTCTCCGGTTCTTTCTCTATTCTCAATTCCAGGCTCAATTACAGTTCCAGGCTCAGTTTCTACCGCTTCACTTGTGTTCTGTACTTCAGGTACATTTATTGTTTGATTTGATGTCCCCGGACTTTTGGCTTCCAATTCTTCAATTTGATTGATAATATCAGTTACAATATCCAAAAATCGCTCTTGGGAGATATTCTCCATATCTTCGTTGTAAAGTAACCGCTCGATTTCGTGGGCAATCAGTTCAACACCTTTATCATCGAGAAAAACGATAAGTGCTTCGGTCGGGATAGTAAGCTCCGGGGTAAATTCCTTCCCCAAGTGAAAGAACTCGAAAAGAGGAATAAGCATATCCACAAATTGATGTGGAGATAAATCAAGGATATAATCATTATCAATTGTTTCCAGGATTTTCTCGAATTCCACTACGGATAATAAATCCATTGCAGGGTATTTGGAATACGTTTTTTGCGCCCACTCGTGAAAGCCTGTTACCAAATAATTATAGTCATGAAAATATGCCAGACGTAATACAATTTCATACACAGTTTTTGTAGGTGCACCGCGGTAGATAAACCATTTAAGAGTTGTCCTCGGGCGGCACAGAAAGTTAAGACGAACCTTCACGGCTGATTCTATTGCCTCGTTCAATTGCGAAATGTTAAACTGTGCATATTGTCTGTATGCATCATCTAAGGAAGCAAATATTTCTTGCAATTCAGGAGCGGATGTATCAAAATGGGGATGGTCGGTACGTTCAATTTGTTCTTCGTAAATCCACCAGTCAACTTCTGCCTGTATAGATTGCTTGTAGCAATCATCAATCCCTGATTCGAGTATTTCATGTAAATACACAAAGGGTTGAGCCTGCGGAAGCTGTGCTGCAAGATGTTTCTTAAGCTGTTCAATTTCAGATTCAAACATTATTTCTGCTCCGGTTACAATCATTAAGAAGGAGAGTAATTACTAAAGGACGGGAAATACAGGCAAGCGGCAATCGCGTTTTTAAAACGCTATAATACGACAAAGAAAAAACATAGCCAAACAGGAGTAGGAATAAATGTAGGTTAAGGATGAGAAAGGGGGGGGAAGCATCTCAAAACAGAATCTAATTGAATTGCCTTCTTTGTACTTCTTAAAATTCTACTTCTGTTAGCCCGATACGGGCGACATAGTAATAGAAGAAAGGTAACCTAACGACTCTTTAGCTCCATCGGAGCTACAAATTCGACCTGCTCGCTTTGTTCGGTGTAACTCCTACGGAGCTGATATATGGGGCATTGACGCTCTAATAGAAGAGCAAAGGATCTAGAGGACAACCAAATAACACCATGTAAATTATTTAGTTAGCCGTATAATGTCTAATATTATGATAGGTATCCCTATTGCAATTAGCCCATAAGCTATCCATTTAATATAGGGCTTATTAACTTTCTTGTATTGAGTAAGCAAAATAACACCCACTCCAAAATAAATCAGATCACTTAGAGTTGCACCTATTAATCTAAACATAGTAATTGTAATTAATTAATTGGAAAAATGTAGCTAGAAATTTTAGCTTTCGTCTTTGTGAATTTGAATCGCAATGTGATT
>CALMMI010000567.1 GCA_937868245.1 uncultured Ignavibacteria bacterium
AACTTTACGTACTATTACAATCTGAGCGCAAAAAAGCCGGAACACTTTTTAGGAAAGTAGTCCGGCTTAAATGATACTATTTTTTTTAGCCGATAAGTACGGCTTTATCGAATTCAGGTCTCTTTTCTTTGCCAAAATCCAAAATTATGGGAGATTTAGTTTCCACCTTATCCTGAATTGCCATCAAACCCTTGATAACTGCCTCAGGACGTGGAGGGCAACCGGATACATACACATCAACAGGAATAAAACGGTCAATCCCTTGAACAACGGAATAGCTGCGGAACATCCCACCGGTGGAAGCACATACGCCCATCGAAAGCACCCATTTAGGGTCGGGCATCTGATCGTAAATCTTACGAACAACCCAGCTCATTTTATAGGTAACAGTTCCTGCCACGATAAGCAAATCCGATTGACGCGGCGAGAATCTGAACACTTCCGACCCAAACCGTGAAGCGTCCATACGAGGACCCGCAAAAGCCATCATTTCAATCGCGCAACAGGAAATTCCGAGCGGCATGGGCCACATCGCATTTTTTTGTGCCCACTGAATCACAGAATCAACGGTTGTTGTCAGAAAACCTTGCTTTGCAAGTGTTTGGTCTAATCCCATTTTAAAGCTCCTTTTTTAACTACGTAAATAAATCCGGCGAAAAGCAGCATCATAAAAAATCCCATTGCTACCAATCCGATGATGCCTAATGCTTTGAATTGAACTGCCCATGGATACATAAACACAATTTCAATATCAAACAGAATGAACAACATCGCCACCATATAAAACTTAACCGAGAACCGCTCACGGGCAGAAGTAATCGGTTCCATTCCGCATTCGTAGATACTGAGTTTTGTTTTTGTTTTTGTTCTGCGAGGTCCGAGTACTTCCGCAAGAATTACGTTCGAAAGTCCGAATATACCGCCGACAGCTACCATAATCACCAAAGGAATGTAGGAATCTAACATTATGTCTTTCCGAAAAATGAGGAATTACCTAAATTTTGTATTCGAAATTACCCGTTTTTTTTCTCATAACAAAGTAAAAATAACTGGGACATAGGATATGATTACATTTATTGTAATTCTCAGGATTGTAATTATTATTGACCGGTAGTACCTGTAAAGCAGTTCGTCCCGAAACTTAGTCTCTAAATTACTATATTTAGTTTCGAGACTAACTTTCGGGACAAACCCAACTAAAACATCTAACTGATTGATTTACAACATGCAAACATATTTACTGCACGAAAAAGTTAGTCCTAAAAGCATTGTAGATAGCTTCGGGACTAACTGTTTTAGATAGTGTGTATTTGCTCTTTCTTTCTGAATCACAGATTTATTTCGATTACTCTGATGACACGATTTTTTGATTCTATGTAACGAATATCAGTGAGATCCTTTAATCCGTTTAATCCGTGATTCAGACAATACTCCTACTGGAGCTTTAACGTTTTTTTGGGTGCTACATTTCTACCGATTTGTATTCCCTAACGGGAAATATGATCTCATCGTCTTTTAATACAATCTCAAAAAAACTTTTACATGCATCGAAGAATATTTCATATTCACACACATCGACAATTCCACTCGGTTTTCGTATTTTTGTTTTTCAATTGCTTTACAATTTTTACAATTAGAAGAAATTATTTCTATGAATGTTCGTATCGAATCTGATTCAATGGGACAAATCAATGTTCCTTCCGATAAATATTATGGCGCGCAAACCGCTCGCTCATTAGTTCATTTCGCTATCGGTATCGAAAGAATGCCACGCGAACTTATCCGCGCCTTAGGTATTCTTAAAAAAGCCGCTGCTATTGTGAACTCTGATGTTGAATTATTACCCGTAGCTAAACGCGACTTAATTTGCCAAGCAGCAGACGAAGTAATAAACGGAACGTTAGATGACCATTTCCCGCTTTCAATCTGGCAAACAGGCTCGGGAACTCAAACGAACATGAATACTAACGAGGTGATATCCAACCGTGCAATCGAAATTGCAGGTGGAGAAATGGGCAGCAAAAAACCTATTCACCCGAATGATGATGTGAATAAATCACAAAGCTCCAACGATACCTTCCCTACTGCAATGCACATTGCTGCAGCTGAACAAATTGTTCATAAACTCATTCCGTCGGTAACTGCACTGCGCAACACCCTGCAACATAAAGCTAATGAATTTAAGAATATTATCAAGAGCGGTCGTACACACTTGATGGACGCAACACCTGTAACTCTCGGTCAGGAATTTTCGGGTTACACCCAGCAATTGACAAACGCACTCGCACGCATTGATGCAGTTCTCCCAGCTCTCTACGAGCTTGCATTAGGCGGGACTGCTGTAGGGACAGGCTTGAATACCCACCCCGAATTTGCAGTTCGAGGGGCAGCCAAAATTGCAGAACTTACAGGACTTCCCTTTGTAACCGCCCCCAATAAATTTGAAGCACTTGCTGCACACGACGCTCTAGTGTTTGCTCATGGCGCGTTAAAAACACTTGCCGCTTCGCTCATGAAAATTGCAAATGATATACGTTGGATGGCATCCGGTCCTCGCTGCGGTCTTGGAGAACTCGCGATTCCTGAGAACGAACCGGGTTCGTCGATTATGCCGGGTAAAGTGAACCCAACCCAATCCGAAGCGATGACGATGGTGGCAGTACAGGTATTCGGCAATGACGCCTCGATTAATTTCGGTGGTGCTTCCGGTAATTTTGAGCTGAATGTATTCAAACCGGTAATCATTTATAATTTCTTGCAAAGCGTACGGTTGATTTCAGATAGTTGTGTAATGTTCAACGAACATTGTGCCGAAGGTATCGAAGCAATTCTACCTAAACTTGACTATTACAACAAAAACACCTTGATGCTTGTAACAGCTTTGAATCCTCATATCGGTTATGATAATGCTGCGAAGATTGCTAAGCATGCCCATCATTCAGGTGGTACACTTCGCGATGCTGCAATTGAACTTGGGTTGATGACGGGTGAAGATTTTGACAGATTGGTGAAACCGGAAGAGATGCTTGGACCGAATATTTAAGACTAAATTAAATATACATCCAACAATGAATAGTGAATTGCCCTACATACTTCTCTTCCTATCAATAATGATTACAATAACATGTGTTCCTTTGTATGGAGAATTAAAATCGGCAAACTTGACAAAAAGAGAAATATTTAAATTGTTTATCCCATGTTTCTTAATAAAATATGGGATAATTATTGGTATTCCAATAACTATAATTAGAAAATCAATAGAAAGTAATTATACTAATGGTGTTATTTCACTATTTATTATTTTTTCCCCCGTAATAATCATTCTTATCGTAAAGTATCTAGTTACACGTTTTATTAAGGTTAAGAATTTGTATTTTTTTATTTATGATTTACCGACAAATCTTCTCATTACTTCTTTTCTATATTTTTTGTCAACAGTTAGATGGTAGCACAGTTCTTGACTTTACCGTAGATTTTTTTTTATGCGATAAGACCTGTGCTTAAATAACAATGACATATTTTCATTGGATTTCTTGAGGTCATTATGAACAACTACGCAGTCTTTATCCTTGCAACAATGGTCGTTGCTTATCTTCTGGATGTGATAACTGGAATTCTGAATGTTCGCGCTCTGCAACCTGAACTTCCAAAAGAATTTACGGGAGTTTATGATGCTGAGAAATACCGTAAGTCTCAAGAATACACTAGGATCAGCTCCAAATTCGGACTGTTCGTATCCACATTCGACCTTATCGTAACTCTTACCTTTTGGTTAATGGGTGGGTTTACGTATGTGGATACACTTGTAGGGTCTTGGTCGCTTAGCCCAATTGTGAGTGGACTTGCTTTTATTGGGATATTGGTGGTTGCAAATGGTATTATCTCGATGCCATTCGGAATTTACTCCACATTTGTAATTGAGGAACGGTTTGGATTTAATAAAACGACGGTCGGGACATTTATACTTGACAAGATTAAGGCTTTAGGGCTTGGTTTGGTACTTGGTGTTCCAGTTTTGGCGGGTATCCTGTGGTTCTTTGGTTCAGCGGGAGATTTAGCGTGGCTTTACTGTTGGATTGCAGTTACGGTGTTTACCTTTGGCTTGCAATTTATTGCCCCTACATGGATTATGCCATTATTCAATAAATTCACCCCTCTGGAAGATGGAGAATTACGTAGCACATTGCTCGCTTATGCCGAAAAGGTGAACTTCCCATTGCAAGGGATTTTCGTTATCGATGGCTCGAAACGTTCTGCCCGTTCAAATGCGTACTTTACAGGGTTTGGTAAGAATAAACGTATCGCACTGTATGATACGCTGATAAATAACCATTCGATTGAAGAGCTTACCGCAGTGCTTGCTCATGAAGTTGGACACTACAAGCGCAAACATATCTTTCAGTCGATGGCACTCAGCATTGTGCAGTCAGGGATTATGTTTTACATGCTTTCGGTGTTTCTGAACAGCAAGGAACTTTATTCTGCTTTTTATGTAGATACACCGTCTGTATATGCAGGATTGGTATTTTTTATGATGCTGTACTCCCCTATCAGCACAATTATCGGAATAGGGATGAATATATTTGCCCGTAAAAACGAATATGAAGCTGATGATTATGCTGCTGTTACTACAGGGAAACCGGAATCTATGATTGCAACACTCAAAAAGCTATCAGCTGATAATCTTTCGAATCTTACCCCGCATCCGCTGTATGTGTTTCTGAATTACTCCCACCCTACAGCTTTGCAAAGGATTGTGGCGTTGAGGAAGTGAATGATATAATAGTAATTGGATACTTCTGTAAAAGGAACACTAATATTTACCAGTATAGTTTTTAAAATGGCAAGTAATTGAACCCTTCGACGGGCTCAGGGTGACAAAAAATTAGGTCACACTGAGCCCGTCGAAGTGTCAGATACTTACCAACTTCATGAAGTCTAAAGTGCAGTTGAGCTATTATTCTCCATTTACTCATCTAACTGCTCGCCCCAGAATAATATTTGAGTGACCAATTAAAAAAGCGGGTAGCAAGAGTAATAAAGAGTACAGAGGCACATAAATGCCAAACGATTAACCCGGTTGAAATTGAACCATCGTACAACACCCTTGCAGGAACCGAAGCAACCAGTGCCATTGGAAAAATCGATAAAAACATCCTTTGCATTGAGCGTGAGTAGATGCTTGAGGGCTTCATAGCAAACTGATAAAGAGAATGGAAGATGTGTTGAATCCCTTCCGCATTCACAAGGAAAATTGAGATTGATGCCATTACCGTTTGCATTGCCAGCAGTATTACCGTTCCGCTTATTACCATCACTCCAAACAGTATCATTTGACCGAATGAAAACGCATTTGCACTGATATGTATTCCGTAGATAAGAAAAGCAATTGCTGTTAACAAGTTAAGAACCGATGCAACATTTGTATAACGGAAAAACGTCATAAAGAACGGAGATACAGGCTTGTTGACATAAAAATCCAATTCACCCGACACCACATACCCGGGGAAACGCCAGAAGTTCGTAGAAATCATCATCATATTTATCCCGTCCACTATAAACAGCGTCCCGAGAAAGATTGTCATATCAGCCGATTTTAGTCCCCCAATTGACGGTGTATAGAGAAACAGCACTTGGAATAGTGCAATCTGAACACCGTACCAAGCTACATCTACCAAAAAGTACAACACGAAATGTGTACGGAATTCCATCTCGCGAGCAAGACAGTTCTTGAAGAAAGATACCCAAAGCCGGAGGTAACGAAACATAATTACTAAATAAACAGTTCAACATTTCTTTACAAATTTAGGGTATTAAACTGAATATCAGGTAGAAGGCTGTAATTATTGTACGTATTTACCCTAAATAATCTGGCAAGTAATCGAACACTTCGTTAAGCTCTGGGGGCTTTTGTGCTTATTTGTCGTGTTGTGGTCAAGACAAAAAGGTGTCATTTACTAGTTCACGATTGCCGCGAACCCAGCTGCAAAACAATGCAAAGACATAAGAATAAAACACTTAAGCTTGTCATTCAGAAGGAGTCTTCGACTGAAGAATCTCAGTTTAAACTGCTCTTGAGAATTAATGTTCCATTGTTTTTGATTTACGTTGTTTCTCATTCTTACGTTTTTTAAGTCTCGAGAATCCTTAAACTGAGATTCTTCGGGCTAAGACGCCCTCTGAATAACAGGCATAGAAATAGATG
>CALMMI010000568.1 GCA_937868245.1 uncultured Ignavibacteria bacterium
CTGGAGACGCTATGTATCCAAAGTAAAACGCCTTCAAGTAGAAGGAGAAAATGTAGAAGCAGGTGCAATTCTTCTTACGATATTTGGGATAGTAACTGCACTTCTTCTCCAAAACTCAGCTAAAATAAACCTTGGGATGGACGGCTCGTGGGCAGTACGTCCGGTTGCTGCGATGGTAGGACATTCATTGCCCCTTGGAGAGGTTTCGTATGAAGTGTTCTGGTGGATGCATATAGTTTTAATCCTCTGCTTTACAAACTACTTACCGTTCTCAAAACACCTCCACGTACTTACTTCGATTCCAAATGTGTTTTTCAGTAAATTAGGTCCGAACAATGTTCTTCCAGCGATTAATTTTG
Organism: uncultured Ignavibacteria bacterium; assembly: GCA_937868245.1. Classification (GTDB taxonomy): domain Bacteria; phylum Bacteroidota; class Ignavibacteria; order Kapaibacteriales; family UBA961; genus JADJXV01. The sequence continues at coordinate 360 of CALMMI010000568.1, forward strand.
AAGAAGAAGGTGTAGAGAAATTTGGGGTGGTTGATATTGAGGATTTCTCGTGGAAAACAATTTTAGACAGTTATACTTGTACCCATTGCGGACGATGTACAAGTGTATGCCCCGCAAATCAAACAGGGAAAATACTTGACCCTCGCGGAATTATCGTAGCAATTCACGACCGTGTTATGGATAAAGCTCCGCTTGTGATGAAGCAAAAAGCCGGAATAGAACTTACTGCCGACGAACAGACAATCATGGATAAAAAGCTCATCGGGGATTATGTATCCGTTGAAGCATTATGGGATTGCACAACCTGCGGAGCGTGTATGCAGGAATGTCCGGTGAATATTGAGCATGTTCCGGCAATTGTAGGAATGCGTCGCTCGTTGGTGATGATGGAAGCGAATTTCCCGCCCGAAGTACAACCTGCGTATTCCAATATGGAAAACAATGCTACGCCGTGGGCATTCTCCCCATCCGAACGAGCTGATTGGACTGAAGGAACAGGTGTTCAAACCGTAGCAGAAAATCCTGAAATGGATGTGTTGTTCTGGGTTGGATGTGCCGGAAGTTATGACGACAGAGCAAAAAAGACAACCAAAGCATTTGCAGAGCTTATGCAGATTGCAAACGTGAATTTCAAAATTCTTGGAACTGAAGAACGTTGCACCGGTGACCCGGCAAGAAGAAGCGGTAATGAATATCTTGCCGATATGCTCACAAAAATGAATGTTGAGACGATGAACACCTACAATGTGAAAACGATTGTAACAACATGCCCGCACTGCTTTAACACACTCAAAAACGATTATCCGCAATTTGGCGGAAATTATGAGGTAATGCACCATACGCAGTATATTCGTGATATGATTGATTCAAAGAAGCTTGTTATTGACAAAAACAAAGTATCACAAGGAGCAATCACCTATCATGATTCCTGTTACCTTGGTCGTTATAATGAAGAGTATGAAGCCCCGCGTGCTACGCTTTCGGATATTCCCGGGCTAACAGTTCTGGAAGTAAAGCGTTCGGGGGATAAGGGATTATGTTGCGGTGCAGGCGGCGGAAGAATGTTTATGGAAGAGACAGTCGGCAGACGTGTAAACGAAGTACGTACAGAAGAACTTCTTGCTACAGGAGCAACAACGATTGCACTTAATTGCCCGTTCTGTACAACGATGATTACCGACGGTGTAAAAGCTGCCGAAAGAATTGATGATGTACAAATCAAGGATATTAGTGAAATTTT
>CALMMI010000569.1 GCA_937868245.1 uncultured Ignavibacteria bacterium
AAAGAATTGTTCCTGCAATGCCAATTGTCATTTTAGTGAGTGTGTCAGCTGTACGTCTGCTGCCAAACATCGAGCCGAGTTGGCTTCCTATACCCGACATACCGCTTGCCATATCTGCCTTGCCCGGCTGGATAAGCACTGCTCCGATAAGAATTATTCCCAACAGAGAAATTAATGATACGAGAACTGTGTACATGATACCTACCTGTGTTGTTAAAAAATTTTGATGCAAAAATACCGCATAAACGGCTGTTATTCAAACTTTTTCTGCTGTATGGCAGTAAATTATATTGAAAACACGCTTTTATTATGCAATTAGTCTTTCCGAATGTACATTTCCATTAATTTCAATTGCAAATCTTCTTCGTACAACTTGTTCCATGGGTAATTGTATTGATCGGCTTTCTACCCAAGCAGGCAAGAACGATGATGTAGCATGATTCTTATTGTTTGTAATTGGTTCATTCTGGCAATACACCTGAAATTCTTTCAATATTTTTTGGAATAATTCAGGGGAAGGAGGAATAACTTTCTTGTTCTTTACTGGCAAGGTTGCTATACTTCTAACGAGTACATACTCCAAATACGACATACTGTCCTTCCGGAAAGAACGGGTATCGGATTTCACCAAATATTGTGCAAAATCAAAGTTTGCAAGTTCCAAATGGATTATTACATTTAAAACCTTGATTGATGTATAAATATCCTTACGGATAGTACGGAGCGAAGGGTCATTCAAGATTGAATTTACCCATTTCAAAGCCATGTTCGGATTACCTGTGGCTAAATATAAACGAATCACTCTGTCGCATAAAATCACCTTTTCTGTTGGCGGCAGGGAAGGATACCTATCAAAACCTTCTTCTATGGCAGTAACAGATTCCAGACCTTTGGCAAATTCACCGGTTGTAAGGCGCATAAGCAAGTCTAAAGAGTGGAACGTAATAAATGCTGCTTCTTGCATATATGGTGTATCCATTGGCAACTTCTGAAGTTTATCCAACCCTTCTTTCAATTCATCGAAATAGCGCATATCCAAACATGTATGCAGAAAATTATGGAGTGAATCAATGTATGCCTTGGGTCTGTTTCGAATTCGTGCAGGATTTTGTTCAAGCAACTCAATATGTGCTTTTGTATAGTGGTAAATCTTGGCAGTATCGCCCTCCACAAAATAAACGCCTGCATGGATATTAAAGAAGTGAGCTTTTGCTTCAAAAGATAGTGCCCTATTACAATCGGTAAGTAGGGGGTGCGCAAGAACATTATAAATTTCCGTCCACTGCTGTTCGGTAGGATTTCTACCTGCTTCTTTTAACACACCATATACTTGAAAAGAGAGCTGCCTATACTCTACTATGTTTAATATTTTCGTGAGAATTTCCTTTTCCTTCTCAAAAAGAGAGGTGAGATCTTTGTAACTGCTTTTCATAAGAATTGTACGCTCCCATGAATAGCATTCTAACATTTTAGAATAATTTTCTGCGCGCGTTGCTATTGTTTCGGCTTTGGCAACTTTTTTCGCCGCTTGATCTATAAGCCCCCTGTTCATAAGAAACTCAGTTTGCTGAAGCAAATGTGAAACCTCAAGATTTGCAGATGCTTGTGAATGATAGAGAGTCATACTCTCGAGGATGATTTTACTTAAGTAATGCTTGGCTACAGCCAGTTGCTCAAGAAATTTCTCTCCTTTAAAGATTTTCCTCAATTGGTCTTCGTCGTATTCTTCCAATTTATCAAGCGCAGTAAAGAGTTCTACCGAATTTGCCTGTTCGGAATGACGGGTTGCATAAATCTTAAAGTACCGTTTCTCTGTTTTCTTGAGGGATTTAATCAGGTCAAAAAGGTCATCGGATTGTTTCATAAAGTTCTAAAAAATATGAGGTAAATGGAATCTGCAAAAATAGAGTTCTTGTGTGCGTAAGTTGTTAAAGATAAAGAAAATAATCCTGTTTTGTAGGTTTGAATTCTAAAATTAGTATAGCAAAAATACAAAACAGAACACTAAAAAAATAGCAAAAAAGCTATTCCTGAAATGGAACTGAATCTAGTGTTGAATAGTATATGCGTAGCTTTCGGTTAATGTGGACAATAAAAACATGCATCCCTAAAAGAACTTGGTCAGCATCAAAAAAGTTTCCTTTTCTAAAAAAATATTTTCAAAAAAGGATACCTGGTAGAAAAAAACAAGTATCTCTCGATTCATAAAACTTGCAAAATGATTGATTAGAGGTTTCCGGATTTTCTTAGAGGAATTGCTTTTATACTCAAAAATGGATTTGTCAAATGCAAGGTGTTGAAATCACGGGGACGGAGTGAATAACAAATCAAGTAGAAAGCAAGTGAAAATCCTGTTTTTAACAAAGAATGCTTAAAAGTGTTTTTAAAATTCAATGC
>CALMMI010000570.1 GCA_937868245.1 uncultured Ignavibacteria bacterium
GTTTGCGGAACTGCTCAAAAAGTTCATGATAATGTCCCTTACGTCCCCGAACGATTGGCGCAAGAATTTGAATACGCGTTTGCTGAGGAAGGGTCATGATTGTATCCACAATCTGGTCGGAGGTTTGGGATTGCACGGGGATATTACAGTCCACACAATATTGAATCCCGATTTTAGCATAGAGAAGTCGGAGATAATCATAAACTTCCGTAACAGTCCCAACAGTTGAACGGGGCGAATTGCTGACCGATTTTTGCTCAATGGATATAGCAGGGGAAAGCCCTTCGATGCTGTCCACATCGGGTTTTTTCATCATTCCTAGGAATTGTCGTGCGTATGGCGAAAGACACTCCACGTATCTGCGCTGACCTTCGGCATAGAGAGTATCAAACGCGAGCGACGATTTGCCCGAGCCGGAGAGTCCGGTAATGACCACCAATTGGTCACGTGGGATTTCGAGAGAAACGTTTTTTAGATTATGTTCACGTGCGCCTATTACACTGATGTGAGTACGTTCGTCGGCAACATTAACGGCGGATTTTTTAGCCATAAACGGAGTTCAAAAGCAGAAAAATAACAGGAAATATAGAATGCAAGTCCGCAAATTACGAAGGTTTTTTGTAATTTAGGGCTATGGCAAACCGATGTTTGCGTATTCACAGCCGAACCGCGAACATAAAGTGTCGTTTGTAAGCACTTCTTATTGTAATAAATTCTTTAATTTTAGATGCCGTTTATCCGATCCATTTCAGGGCTTCGTGCCACACTCGACAATTCATTAACACCCGTAATAGTCACTTTATATGCCGGTGCGTTTGAGCAGTATCTTCCACCCGGAGAAATTATAGTCGGTCGCGACGGTCGTCCTTCCGGGAAGTGGATAGAGGAACTTATTGCCCGGACGTTGAGTATAAGGGGTAGAACTGTGCATTTATTGGGGATTGTCCCCACACCTACAGTACAATTATTGGTTGAGCATACCCCGAACGCTGTCGGGGGAATATCAATCACTGCCTCCCATAACCCTTCGGAATGGAACGGGATGAAGTTTATGGGCAGTGACGGCGTATTCCTTGATGCAGCAGAAAATCAAGCATTTTGGAAATTTGCAGATGGTGTTCAATCACAAGAAAAAAGTACTCAAAAAGGGGAAATAATCCATAGAGTAGATGCAATTGAGCAGCATATTAAAAGACTATTGGATATATCGGTTTTCTCTGATGAAACGCTTGATGCAATTCGTAAAAGAAAATATAAAGTTGTTGTAGATGCCGTTAATGCAAGTGGCTCGGTGGCAGTTCCGCAGCTTTTGGAAAATCTTGGATGCAAAGTCGTGAGATTATATTGCGACAGTTCAGGAGAATTTCCTCATACTCCGGAGCCGTTACCGCAAAATCTTACAGCACTTGCAGAAGCAGTAAAAGTACATAAGGCTGATTTAGGTATTGCAGTTGATCCCGATGCAGACAGGTTGGTACTCGTCAATGAAAAAGGAGAAAACATCAGCGAGGAAAAAACGATAGTCTTGGCTGCCCAAGCTGTTTTGGAATCAATTGATATTCTGCCGGAATATTCACGGACTATAGCAATTAACCTTTCCACTTCACGAATGATTGAAGACCTTGCAAGTGAATATGGTGTAACGGTTAACCGTACTCCGGTGGGAGAAGTGAATGTTGTACGTAATTTGCAAAAAAGCAACGGGATATTCGGCGGAGAAGGGAGCGGAGGCGTAATTCTCCCTGCATGTCATTACGGGCGTGACTCACTTGTTGGTATTGCTTTGCTCTTGAAACTTATGGCATCCGGCAGCAGAAAACTCTCGGAATTGGAGGGGGCTTTACCCAGGTACGAAATGCTAAAAACGAAGATAAACTTTTCGGGTGATTTTGAGGAATTTTCAGCTAAATTGCAATCTTCATTTACTGAAGCTGCTTTAACAGCAGGTGATGGCGTGCGGTTCGATATAGGGAAATCGTGGGTGCATATCCGTTCGTCGAATACAGAGCCTATTGTCCGTATCATTGCCGAAGCTGCAACTGTTTTGGAGGCTCAGGCATTGATTGATAAGGCGCGGGCAGTGCTTTCAGAGTAATTATAATTTCTAGAATTTATCCACTTGTATTTATTTCATTTATATACTTATATATTTACTATTATGCGTATTCTTCGCTCATTATTTATTCTGTTGTTGGTCTCTGCTATTCCGGTAGCTGCTCAGTTTCCTGCAAATGGCACTCACAAAGGTCCTATGCCCATAACCGAACAATTTGCAGCACATATCCGAAGCTATCAGCAGGTAGTGGATTCATACAAGCCTGCGGCTGATGATATTATGCGTCTTGCTCAAGAGGATAGCGTTTGCTACAACCGTCTTGCAGAAATGTGTGATACGTACGGTCACCGTCTAAGCGGAAGCGAATCACTCGAAAAAGCTCTCGACTGGATTATCGAAACTCTCAAAAAAGACGGACTTGATGTTACAACCGAAAAAGTAATGGTACCGCACTGGGTTCGTGGAAACGAATCTGCTGCAATGGTATCTCCCCGTTTTAAGAAATTCGCAATGCTCGGCTTAGGCGGAAGCATCGGAACACCGACGGAAGGAATTACAGCGGAAGTATTGGTAGTAAAAAGTTTCGATGATTTGAAAGCTCATGCAACACAGGCAAAGGGAAAAATCGTTGTTTTCAATGTTCCGTTTACAACATACGGAGAAACAGTTCAATACCGTGTCAACGGATGTAATGAAGCATCACGAGTTGGGGCTGTTGCATCGCTTGTACGGTCGGTTACCCCTGTTTCACTCAGCACACCTCACACAGGAATGTTGCACTATAATGATTCAATGACGAAAATTCCTCATGCAGCTATTACCATTGAAGATGCAGAAATGCTCCAACGGTTCCAAAATCGTGGGGTAAAAACGGTAATTACTCTCAAAATGGAAGCAAAAACACTATCAGATGCTCCCTCACGTAATGTGATTGCAGAAATCAAAGGATCTGAAAAGCCTGATGAAGTGGTAGTGTTCGGCGGACACATCGATTCATGGGATGTAGGACAAGGTGCAATGGACGACGGCGGCGGGGTCTTTGTTTCATGGAACGCACTCAGACTTATCAAAAAATTGGGATTAAAACCAAAACGCACAATGCGGGTTGTATTCTGGACAAACGAAGAAAACGGCTTAAAGGGAGGAACTCAATATGCTCTCAACCGTAAAGATGAACTCTCCAAACATGTACTTGCAATAGAAAGTGATGCCGGAACATTTACACCAAACGGTTTTGAAGTGAAAGGCAGCGAAAGTACAAGAGCACTGGCAAGTGCAATCCTTAACTTGATGAAACCAATAGGCGTTAATCGAATTGTAGAAGGTGGTGGCGGAGCAGATATAGGACCTATTCTTGAAAGCGGAGTTCCTGGGATGGAACTTGTTGTTGACGATGAGAAATATTTCTGGTATCATCATACCGAAGCTGACACAATGGATAAGCTCAATCCAAAAGATTTGAATCTTTGTTCGGCAGCTATGGCGATAATGACTTATATTGCTGCGGATTTCCCGTTACATTTCCCGAAATAACAGGGCTTTTAAAATATGATTACTCTTACCCGTATTGATACAACATCCATTACCGTTAATGCAGATGAAATTGAAACAGTGGAATCATATCACGACACAACAATAACCCTTAGAAGCGGAAGGCGGATTATAGTGCAGGAAGCAGCCCCTTCCATTATTGCAATGGTGATTGCGTACCGGCGTGAATGCAACAGCCCGTTACCTGCGGTTATTCAAAAACCAGATTAGTATCCTGTAAAATGGGACTTCCTTCACCCAAAAATTCGGATGATTATTTTCCAAAAGCTACCCGGCTTTCAGGAAAAATAATCATCCTTTTTTTTATTCTTTTTAGCAGTACTGTTTTATTATTTCAAAATAGTTCTGCGCAATCACTTCCTCCGTCCGTCCAATTCTCCGACAGTGCCCTTGCAGCCCGCTCGATTCGTGTAGGAACAGATAAGATAGGGAATGTATTTACATTCTCGGGTGATATTGATGCTGCATATATTTTTAGTTCCCAGCGTATTTCGTTGCAACAGAAGTATCGCGGTGTGGGCGTTCGTTCGCAAGGGGTTTCCTTCCGCGATGATGAGCAATGTTCATTGCAGTACGGATATACATTCAGTCCCTCGCTTTCGTTGCTATCCAACAGCTTTTTCATGCTCTCCAATGATTCACGTAATATCGGGTTAGCCAATCTTCAACGGCTTAATTCGTTACTTGGAGTCCGTATCGGTATAACCGATGCAGTAACAATTGACGCCTTAGGGGGTATTGAGCAGTACCGTCAGCTTGGAGTTACCGAAACCGCTCCAGCATTTGCTTCCGTAGGCAAATTAACACCTACAATAATCGATGACTATTCGCTGTCGGCGGGGTATAGCGGGAATTATACCCGGTTCAATACCGACCGTACCAATGCTGATATTTCGGCTCAGGCTACATTCTTTCGTGTGGTTGACGACGGGAATAATTTGCAGTCCTCGGTTAACTACCGGCTGCTGAACCGTGATTTCATTTCGCCCGTCGGAAGCTCTGCAACACTTGCAACAGAGAGCAGATTGGAGGAACGTCTGAATATAAACGGAGGTTTGGTGTATGTTCTTGCCGATAAACTCCAATCGGAAGTGCAATGGACAATTGATAACGGTACTGTAAACAGGCAATATCGAGAACCGATTGCCAATGTAGCCACAACGTCGATTGTCCGTAAATTACATGAATTCCAGATTGCATTTAATGTTGCTGCTAATTACAGGCTTCCAACCTTTTTTCAAAAAATAGGTATGGAGTATTCCTCGCGTCTTGAGGAAAATCAAATTGCAAGTCATTTTACAATTGACCCTCAGGAGGAGACTACTCTCAGGCAATCCGAAAATCAGCGGGATAATTCGGGTGTGCGAACACGGCTGTTCGGTCAGTCGGAATGGTTTGCAAGTAGAAAGGATACAATTCGTCTGAACACTTCAATAGGACTTTTGCGGTATGATACGCCAGCCACTCTTAATTATGATGACCGTGATGAATTTTCGTTTTTAGCGGAAGCAACATATAGCAAAAGGGTATCACCAATACTATCGGCAACGGTTACTGCCGAGGCACAACTTTTGCATCTTGTGTATATCAAATCACAGCGGAGCGCGCTCAATAACTGGAATAGAATCATCCGCTTATCTCCGGGTGTAAATATTACAACCAAGGGACTGAGTATGCAACCCAGGTTTGAAGTACTCGCGAATTACACAACGTACGATTTTGAGCAATTGGGCGGAAGTATCCAGAGTTTCAGTTTCAGACAGGTGAGTGTACGCGATTCAATTTGGATTGAATTAGGTAGGAATTACCGCCTGCATACATCGCTTTTTACTCGGTATTTTGAGCGCGGACAACTTTCTTGGTCAACATTTTCTGAAACTCCTGTCAGTAAAAACTTCGAGCAATTCGTAAAAATGCTTATTTTTACACCTGTAGAAAACGGATTGTACATCGGATGCGGCGGAAGATATTATTCCTTACGCCAATCAACGCTTAACCAGCCGCAAATTTCAGGAGGTACGGCGGACGGTATTCAGCAGTTTTTTGGTCCTGAAGTGGCATTATCCTTGCAGTTTCTTTCGGGTTCAAAAATCTCGCTGAACGGATGGTATGATTTCCAGTTTGCCAATAAAAAATTGTTTCGTACAACCCCGACTATGTTTTTGCTTGCTACGTTTGCTTTGTAATGAGTTTGTCTTTTTGAAGGATTCTTCGAGTGAAGAATCTCACTCTAAAGTAATCTTGAGAATTTTAGACAGCTCAGTGAAACTCTGTAATACTCTGTGAACCCTGTGGGAGATTCTTACTCAATTGTTCCCACAGAGTTCACAGAGTTTAAGACAGAGTTACACAAAGTTAGAAAACATTAGTTGCTTTTTCGATAAGAGAAAAGAGTCCCTTTTAATGAAATTATATAAATTGCTTGTCATCGTATGTTGCATTAGAAAAAAGAGAAAGAAAATAGTTATTGATATAGTT
>CALMMI010000571.1 GCA_937868245.1 uncultured Ignavibacteria bacterium
TTTGGGTTGCAATATAAGTAGAATTTTTGTCCAGGCATTTAGGGGGCTGCGGCAGTTTGATGAAAGTCCAATCAATTTGTTATCAATAATCCAATTGTATTGGAATTTCATAGTATTCAACTTCTTTTCAAATTCAATATCTCTTTCAAATTTTGGAATAGTATGACTAACAAAAAAACCAGGTTCAAATAATGAGACTAATCTATTATTAAAAACAACAGAATACGAAATTGGATATTGGCTGTCTATTGGATTCTTTAGTATAACTTCTTTAATGTCAAGCGGCAGAGGATTATCGCTTATCTCGATTGAGAAATCTCTTTCTTTGTGAATTAGGGGGAGCTTAAGAGTGTCATGGGTATAATTGCGTTTTTTGAAGTGTGCGATTATAGTGTCGAACTTCACTGTGTTGTCAAACTTTGAAAAATTTTCAATTGGTTTTGGTTGTTCATTTAGGCATGATTGTATTAAAAGTAACAATAGTACTATTGGTCTTAGTATTGCTCTCATAGTGTAGTTTGTAAATAGATAGGTTAAAGTATTTTCTATGAACATATTTCAAAACTACATATACTTATACAATTAGCTACAAAAAAACTCCGCCCTCCCTAGATACAGGTGAACGGAGTTTTTTTCTTACTTACCCCATCAAGCTATTTCAAGTTCTCTAACAATAGATTTAGAAATAGGCAGTTCCTGTCCATCTTCAAGTAATGCTTCTATATGCATCTGAACAGCTTCTTTCAGTAACTCCATTGTTTCTTCTTCTGTTTCACCAACAACAGCGCATCCTGGCAAATCTGGAATATAAGCACCGAAACTGTTGTCGCCTTTTTCAATAATAACGGAATATGTCATTTTATTTCTCCTCGTTTAATTTGAGCTTGTTTAAGAATACTATTGAGTGTCCCTTCAGGAACATCCAAAGAGGGTTTACCTGCTACCGTTACTGTACCTCTTTTGGTTAGATGTTTATATTGACGGTGACTGCCTCTTTGTCTTACTATAAACCAACCGTCATTTTCAATAATTCTAAGTATTTCACTGAAATGCATTATATAAAACGGATAGGGAGTTAATGTATTATAAGTTACTTCAAAGATTGCAATAATGTACTTATCTGAAATCTCTTTTCAAAACTACACTTCTTTGCACAACTAACAAAAAAAACTCCGCCCACCCTAACAGAAAAGCGGAGCTTATATATTATCTACATCCCTCTCTTAATGCGCTGGCGCAGGTTCACCATCAACTACAGATTTAGCAGCACTCGCCGCAGCATGATTCGACTTTACCATCTTGCTAATACGGTTCATATTGAAAATGGAAATAAACGATATTCCTATTATCAAATATCCTAATGTATTATAATGCTGGATAGGAGCGAACTTATCGTGCTGAACTACAATCATACCGCCTATTGCTGCCGCAATACCACCTGCAATTTGCTGTAATGAGGAATTGATACTCATAAATGCACCTCTGTCATGCATTTTCGGAAGGGCAGAAACAAGTGCCATCGATGGCGTCATTCTGCTCATGATACCGATCATCATTACCACATTAACACAGAGAACCATCCAAAAAGGAATAGGAGTTAGATTTGTATAGATAACCACGACCACCATCATCCATATTGACGCAATGGTAAAGAGTTTGAATTTGTCGATACTGTCGCTGAACTTACCGATAAGAGGCATTATGATAAGCGTACTTATTCCACCCACAGTGAATAAAATAGGAAGTTGGTGCGGGGTAACACCCAAATTGTTAATCGCAAATGCACTTCCCCACGGCATCATCATAAACCCACCTAAGGATAATAAAGCTGTAGAAAGAAAACCTACACGATACTGACTGTGTGTTAACGTTTTCCATAAATGCATAATCACTTTTCGTTCAGATTTAACAGAAAGATGCTCTGTAATCGAAGGCATTTTCACTATAATTACAAGCCATACAATAGCAGCAAGTCCAACAATCATCAAAAACGGTGACTGCCATCCCCATACATTAGCAATATATAAGCTGATTGGAATACCGAGCACTTGGCTGGCACCGAATCCCATTTGCATAAAACCCATAACGCGACCACGTTGCTGAATGGGGAAAAGATCGGCTACAATTGCCATTGATATTGATCCTATAACACCACCGAACAATCCTGTAACAATCCTTGCCATAATTAGCATTGGGTAGGATGTGGTTACTCCGCAGAACAGCGTGCCGACAATGAAGCCGATGTAAAAGAATAGCAGTAGTTTCTTGCGGTCGAAACGATCCGCGAAACCTGCTGTCAGCAATCCGGAAATACCGGCACTAAAGGCATAACTCGAAACTGCATAACCGAACTGTAAAGTAGAAAGATTCATAGATTTCATAAGCATATCACCAAGAGGCGACATGACCATAAAGTCCAGAATGACTGTAAATTGTGTAAGTGCTAAAATAACAATAGCATATATCTGAGCCGAAGAGAATTTTTCGGCAGTTGTTTTGTTTTGTTCCATGTATTATTTAAGTAAATATTAGAGTAATTCTTCGCAGTGGTAACCAGCTTGCTGTATGTTGTAAATGATTTCGTGCGTTGCATCGTGAGTGGCTTCGATTCTCAGCACTCTGTCTATATCTTCTCTATCCACACTCCAACGAATGATATGCGGACCGTCCAGAAGAGGAGAAATCGCTTCCATATCGATTGGGGAATGGATGTTTGTTTTAAAAATCAGAATATGATTCATAGTGTTTTCTTGAAAACGAGTAGGGGGGAGAGAGAGTTTTTTGTTGTGATGGCATTATTAAGGAATACTAAGGTTTCAACGCCTTAATAATCATATCAAATGTTGTTTTCAAACTTTCTTCGTTCAGCTTGAAGTTCTTTCCCATCATTGTTGTTTCTTGCAAATGAAATTTTACCAATGCATAGAACGAGCCGTATGCGACAGACCAGAATATTTCCGGTTCCATCATTTTGAGTTCACCTTTTTGAATCGCGTTAATAACGAAAAGCTTCATGTTTTCTTTGAAACTCGACAGGTGAATTCCACTGTTGTTTACTAAAGGTGAATTTCGAAATTGCTCGTAAAAACAGAAGTGGGTTGGATACTCCAACACAAACTTCAAACGGTTTTTCCACTGAATCCAGAGTCCTTCTTCAAATGAAAGTTCAGGGTTGAATCCTTCCAAAGCAACATCTGCAAAAGTTTGCTGTACCTCATTGAATAGCTGGCTCAGTAAATCTTCTCTATTCTTGTAGTAGATGTAAAGTGTAGCCGGAGAAACACTTGCAGATTTAGCAAGTTTCTGCATACTGAACCCGTCGAACCCTTCTGCAACAATCATTTTCATTGCATTTTCTCGGATGGCGGCTGCTTTGTTTTCGTCTTTTGTTCTCATAGTGGTTACAAATATAAATGAACGTTCGTTCTTTTACAAATTAATTTTTTGTTAATTTTCAGAATTTTTGTGGACAGATTTAGATTCTACAGTTTGTATAGGCTGTTGTGAATATAGGGTTAGTATAGAAAAAACCAGTATCTAAGCTCCATC
>CALMMI010000572.1 GCA_937868245.1 uncultured Ignavibacteria bacterium
ATTAAGCTCTTTAAGCAGTGATAAAGTTTTTCGATGATACTTCTCTGAATTTTCGGAATCACCTTTCATTTCGTAAGCAATCGCAATATTTAAACAAACTCCCGCTATCGCTAGCAGATCATTTTGTTGTTCGAAAAAGGAGAGAACATCCATATATTGCTCTAAAGCCATATCCGGCTCTTCTACAGAATAAAAATACCCTCCTAAAGACATTTTTATCCAATTGTTTAAATTCTTATCATCAATTTGCTCTGCCAAATTATAAGCAATTTGTAATTCCTCTAAACAGCTGAGCGAGTCACCCATTTCCTGAAGAATACCGGCAATATTTACGTGGAATAAACTTTCCTCGCGAATGTTCTTTGTTCTTCGAATCTGTTTCAACGCCATGTCTAAAACTTTTAGGCACTCAATATTCTTTAACGCTTTATGAAAAAATTTGCCACTCTTTTTCCATAACGGTATAATACTAGTAGGGTCTATATTCAGATGTTCAGCTGCTTCGGCAGCCTGTTGATAGCAAAGAGCAGCCTGCTCATTATTACCAATTTTTCCAAATTCATCAGCACGTTGCTTTAATGATAAAACTATTTCCGGGAGGTAGTTGGTTGTTGTATGGTTTCTTGACATAATATACGTTGTGGAATAGTGTGCTAAACTGAAAAATATAGAATGGTTAGATAACAGTTTTACAATAAGGAGATTCTACTTCACTGTGTAGAAAATTCATAAAAAAGTTAGCAAAACTATATCCGTACTTTTTAATAGACAACTTCTATAGGTGCGGAAAAGTTCCATTAGATCGGGGCTACAGTTATCAATTTGTATGTTGAATCAGATGGGTGAATCCAAAAAAATGAGATTGATAGTGATTGCAGAACACAGTTTTGATGATTCTTAACTTCTATAGATATAATCTGTTATAGGTTTGCAACAGTTGCAAGAAAATTGCTGTAGCAGAAATAGTGAGTATTTAATGTGTTGAAATCGTGTGTTGAAATCGTGCGTTGAAATTGTGCGTTGAAATCGTGCGATGGATTTGATGAACTGCATAAAGCCCTGTAAATTTTAAGTGAGATTCAGTTTATGAATATGGGTTGTAAATGTGCCCATAGATGCTTCATATTGATGTTCTGTTTTGCACTATCCGTTGATGTATTCAAAGGTTTTATTTGTTGATGTTTTGTAGAACCTAGCTATCGTCGTAACAGTCTCTTGGTTCCTCTGCAACACAATAACAACTTCAAGGTTTTATTCTTATACTATCAACTTTTCAGCACAGTATCGTTCTATTCCGAATATTTTTTTTTCAAATGTGATATATGTCACGTAATGCTGTTTTATCATACCATAATTTTGTAGTGTAGATGAAAGATGCTTGTGGATAATTGAGCTTGATAACGACAGAAATTGAAGTGTTCATAGGCTTTTCTCTACAATAGTATTCTTTGAAATTTCAACAATAAAGGAAAACAACATGGAATCTCCCAACATACCTGTAATTGCCTTGATAGGCATTGCGGCAGGAATTCTAAGCGGTTTACTTGGGTTAGGCGGGGCTATCATCATCATCCCTGCACTTGTGATACTTCTGGGGTATTCGCAGCCAATGGCACAGGGAACAACATTATTGATGTTAACAATGCCGGTAGGAGCATTAGCAGCATTTCAATATTACAAAGCAGGAGATGCCGACATAAAAACAGCACTGATTTTGGGCGGAGCATTTTTTATCAGTGCATTCATAAGTGCAAAATTTGTAACTCAAATCCCTCAGGATATTCTGAGAAAAATATTTTCGGTAATGCTTGTAGCAATTGCACTTAAAATGTGGTTTCAAAAATAATATCAACACTTATGAATAACTTTTGGAATGAACGGTATCGGAGTAAAGAATACATATACGGCACGAATCCCAATCATTTTTTAGTTGAACAGCTAAAGGATATTCCAGCAGGAAGAGTACTTTTTCCATGCGACGGCGAAGGCAGAAACTCTGTGTTTGCTGCAAAAATCGGCTGGAAGACGGAAGCATTTGACCTAAGTGTAGAGGGAATGAAAAAAGCACATCAGCTCGCCAGCCACAATAATGTAACAATATCATATCGTTTGGCAGATGTTCTGACGGCTGAGTATCCACCTGATAGGTTCAACGTAATAGCATTGATGTACGCTCATTTTTCACCCGAAACGAGAATTTCATTACACAACAAAGTAGTTACTTGGCTAAAGCCCGGCGGAGTAGTAGTTGTTGAAGCATTTAATCCGCTTCAGATTAATAATACATCAGGTGGACCAAAAGATGCAAGCATGTTATACTCGGAAGAAATGCTGAACAATGATTTTAGTAATCTGCAAACCCAAATTTCACGAACCGAAACCATTGTTTTGGATGAAGGAGAGTATCATCAAGGTAAAGCAGATGTAGTGCGATATGTAGGAATTAAAACAAACAACGTAGCATAAAATTTAGGAAAAGAATTTATTAAAACAGTATAATTATTATAAGGAATAAGTACTATGGAAATCAAACAGATTTATACAGGATGCCTTGCCCAAGGCGCATATTATATCGAAAGTAATAACGAAGCAGCTATTATTGATCCCCTTCGTGAAATCCAAGCATATATTGATTTGGCAAAAGAGCGTAATTCAAAAATCAAATACATTTTCGAGACACATTTTCATGCTGACTTTGTGTCGGGGCATATTGATTTGGCAAAAGCTACAGGTGCAACAATTGTATATGGTCCAACATCCATGAAAACAGGATTTGAAGCATTAATTGCTTCTGACGGACAGGAGTTTAAGCTGGGCAATGCAACGATACGGTTAATCCATACACCCGGACATACCATGGAAAGCAGCTGCTATCTTATGATTGACGAAAACGGTAAGGAACAGGCATTGTTTACAG
This sequence comes from uncultured Ignavibacteria bacterium, assembly GCA_937868245.1. GTDB lineage: Bacteria > Bacteroidota > Ignavibacteria > Kapaibacteriales > UBA961 > JADJXV01. The sequence continues at coordinate 2,918 of CALMMI010000572.1, forward strand.
GTGATACCTTGTTTATCGGTGATGTAGGTCGTCCTGATCTGGCACAGCATGTAATCGCAGATTTAACACAAGAAAAGCTGGCTGCTCATTTATTCGATTCATTGCATAACAAAATCATGCCGTTACACGATGATTTGATTGTGTATCCTGCCCACGGTGCGGGAAGTGCTTGCGGTAAGAATATGAGTAAAGAAACGTATGATACATTAGGCAATCAGAAAAGAACAAATTACGCACTTCGGGAAAGTTTGAGTAAAGAGGAGTTTATAAAAGAACTGCTTATCGGTTTAACTCCTCCTCCAAGTTACTTCCCAAAAAATGTGTTGATGAATATTGGCGGGTACGACAACATAAATGATGTAATGAAACGGGGAATGAATTTCCTGTCAGCCAAAGAATTTGAAACTATTACTTCAACAGGAAATGTGGTTGTGATTGACACTCGCGAGGCAACAGAGTTTAGCAAAGGGTTTATACCCGGAGCAATTAATATTGGAATTGACGGCAGCTTTGCAGTATGGGTGGGAACGTTAATCAAAGATATTAAGCAGCAAATACTCTTAGTTGCAGAACCGGGAAGGGAAGAGGAAATTATCACACGTCTGGCACGAGTTGGGTATGATAATGCAATAGGATTCCTGAAAGGTGGGATGAATGAATGGATACGTGAAGGGTATCAAATTGATACAATCAAAACAGTAACCGTGGATGAATTTGCAATTGCAAAAACTTCTGATAATGAGATTCAAATTTTAGATGTAAGAAAAACAAGTGAGTTCCAATCTGAACATATTGTAGGAACGCAAAATACACCGCTTGATTATATTGACAGCAGTATGGCACAAATTAATAAAGATAAAACCTATTATGTTCATTGTGCAGGAGGATACCGTTCGATGATCTTTATTTCGATTCTGAAATCCAGGGGTTACAACAATTTAATTGATGTAAATGGCGGCTTTACGGCAATAAAAGAATCCGGTAAATTTCTAATTTCCGATTATGTGTGCCCAACAACATTACTCTAAACCAAATGAACTTTATCATTAAACATAAGCTTACAATCATTGGGGTTGTAATCGGAGCAATCGGTGGTTACCTCTACTACTATTATGTAGGATGTTCCAGCGGCACATGCGCTATAACTTCAAAGCCACTTAACAGTACCTTGTACGGAGCAGTAATGGGGGGATTGCTGCTCAATATTTTCAAAAAAGAAAAGCCTAAAACGGAACTTTAAAGAAATAAAAGCAGAAATAAATATAATTGTTAAACTTATAATAACTACTATGAAAAAGATCCTGTTAATCGTAATAGCGGCAAGCGCACTATTCCAAAGTTGTAAAAGTGATTCAACGCAACCCAATTCGGACATTACGTCGCAAATCAGTGCATTCCCAAAGGAAACGGTAAGTGCTGAAGAACAGAAGAGTTTACTCTACATGAGGGAAGAAGAAAAACTTGCTCATGATGTTTATGTTACCTTGTATAACAA
>CALMMI010000573.1 GCA_937868245.1 uncultured Ignavibacteria bacterium
CTCTATAATATGAACATAATGAACTATTTACGAATACAAAAATACAAAAATTGAAATAAGTAGCAAATTAACGTCAATAATTTTTCATCAAAAACATCGTTTTGATAAAAAAAAGCATCTTTTTCATGTAAAAATTGATGATTCTTTGAATTTTAACACGATTAGGCGTAAATTTGCTTTTTATAAGTAGTGTTGTTTTGTGAACCACTATTGGTTTTTTCTTCTTCTTCATTGATTTAAGAACGTTTGATGAATATTCTTTACCCCTGCAACATGGTTTTGTTTAACACAATCGAAGGGTTATGTTTATGAGTCGCAATTGGATTGAAGGACAGTCGCAGGACGATAAGTCCCTCCAAGAGAATATTCGCTCCTCCGGTATTATGCCCCGTCATATAGCTATCATTATGGATGGTAACGGGCGTTGGGCAATTGAAAACGGACGTGCCCGCACATCGGGGCATGAAGAAGGAATCAACAGTGTTCGTGATATTGTGAAAGCATCCTCGCAACTTGGGGTTCAATATCTAACTCTTTACGCGTTTTCCATGGAAAACTGGAAACGTCCGCGGACAGAAGTAAATATCCTGATGAAACTCCTCGAGTTTTATCTGAAGCAAGAAATCGACGAATTACACCTTAATAATGTACGTTTGCTTGCCATCGGAAAACTTAACGCTTTGCCCAAGAGTATTCATAAATTGTTATTATCATCGATTGAACGTACAAAAAACAATACAGGTCTTACCCTAACATTGGCACTAAGCTATAGTGGTCGTTGGGATATAGTAAGAGCAATGCAAATGATTGCTCTGGATGTACGACGTGGAAAATTATCCCCCGAAGACATAAACGAAGAAAGAGTAGCTTCCTATTTGGTAACAAATAATGTTCCCGACCCCGATTTACTTATCCGTACAAGCGGCGAAATGCGCCTTAGTAACTTCCTGTTATGGGAAACAGCATATTCGGAAATTTATATTACCGAACAGTTCTGGCCTGCTTTCCGAAGAAAGGATCTTTATCATGCTGTCCATAACTTTATGAGCCGCGAACGCCGTTTCGGTAAAACTTCAGCACAAATCCTAACCGAACAATCGGACGGACATTCACCAAAAAACTATTTTCAGAGAGTAATGGATGCGATTAATTCCCTCTAAAACCAATGGTACACTCATAGCGGTTCTATTTTTACTGCTTTTGAGTACCGGGTTAGCCCAACAACCGCCACGCAAGTATAAAATTGCAGGTATAAGTGTTGAGGGCAATAAGTTCTCTGACGAGCAGACTATTATATCGCTGTCCGGACTAAGAGTTGGTAGTGAAATTGATATACCAGGCAGGGAATTGCAGGATGCTATCAAATCGTTGTGGTTACGAAATCAATTCTCTGATGTAGATATTGTGGTTGAAAAGTCAACTCCTCTCGGAGTGTTCTTTACCATAAAAGTAAAAGAAAATTCCCGTTTTAGTTGGCTGGAGGTGATAGGTAGCGACAAGGTATCCTATTCCGATATAAAAAAAGCCGTAGGTCACTCACGGGGGGATATTCTCTCTCCGTATGATGCGTATTTAGCGGCTAAAGCAGTAAAAGCCCTTTATGATAAAGAGGGAATGCTGTATGCAACCATTAAGCAGGAAATTGTACCCACAGATACAGCTTCGTACTCCAGATTAGTCCTTACAATTCAGGAAGGCGTGGAATTCCATGTCTCTTCGGTGTCGTTTACAGGTAATTCCAAAGTTTCATCGGGTGATCTTGAAAGTGCTCTCGAAGATACACATTCAAAACCTTGGTGGAAGTTTTGGCGTTCCTCAAAATTTGATAAGAATAAGTATGAAGAAGATAAAGTAAAACTGATTCAGGAATACAAGCGCAGAGGGTTTATTGATGCTGAAATTATAAAAGATACCCTAAAGTTTGATCCGCCTAACGAAGAAGTAGCAATTCAGATTGATGTTCGAGAAGGCAAGCAATTCATTTTGCGGAGTGTCCATTTCGAGGGCAATACGGTTTATCCCGAAGAGCTGCTTATCAGACGATTGAGTGTACAAACCGGAAAGCCATACGATGTTGAGCGGTTCGATAAAAACCTTAGTGCCAATGAAGACCAAACCGATGTTGCTTCATTGTATCTTGATAACGGTTACTTAAGTTATCAAGGTGTTAAAGAAGAAAAAAGAGTGGGT
>CALMMI010000574.1 GCA_937868245.1 uncultured Ignavibacteria bacterium
TATATCGTCTGCTGCTTCGTAGAGAGTTCTACATGCACCTGCTTTAGGGTCGCGGCATCCGAAGAAAACCTGATCGATTCTTGCCAGAACAATCCCCCCAGTGCACATTAAGCATGGCTCGAGAGTAACATACAGTTTGCAGCCTGTCAGCCGTTTTTCATTTAGAACTGACGATGCTTGAGCAATTGCTAATAACTCAGCGTGGGCTAATGGCGATTTATTCGTCTCGGTCAGGTTATGCGCCCGTGCTATAACCTCGTCTCCAATTGTAATAACAGCTCCGACCGGAACTTCACCTTTGGATGCAGCAAGAGCAGCCTCCTCAAGGGCAATACTCATCATTTGTTGGTGGAAGTTCATTACTTTCAATTATTTACTTTATTCAATATCCCCGGTAAATTCCTACAGATATCAACATTTCCCTCCAATACCTGAAACTTCAGTAAATCTTCGGGAAGCACCCACTCAACAGTCTGGAAAACTTTGTTTTGTATTTCATTTGAGAACTTTTCAACCAGGTAGAAATGCACGAAGAATTTTCCTCCGTCAGGATAGACAGATTCTTCAGCATGAAGTAACTGCCCAATCTCTGCCATAATATCAAGTTCCTCGAACAGCTCCCTAGATAGCGCAGCTTCGGGTGTTTCCCCCTGCTCAATTTTTCCACCCGGAAATTCCCATTGCAAAGCATATCGAGCTTTCTCATTACGCTGACACAGTAAAACTTCATCTCCACGGCGAATAATAGCGACAGATACTCCAACAACTTTATTGCTCATCTACTCCCCACGGACTGATATAACAATCTTTTTGCCCAATACCTGCTCTAACAAATCCTTTCGCCTTCTTGCTCCCCATAGTTCAATATCTGCTCCAAGTCCGGCTGCTGATTGTATCACAATATGGAGTACATCTTTCTCGATACTAACTTGAAGAGCTGAAACAATCTGCTGTTGCCTTCTATCCAAACCTTCTGCTATTCTTAAAATTCCGGCTAAGATTGCAATCACTTTTTGCTTTTCGATTGGCAACGAAGCAATGTTCTCGTGCTTTTTCTTCGGTGTGCTTTTCCTGTGATAACGGGCAATGTTTGCAATCACGTTAGCCTCATCATTGGTAAAACCCGGCATTACACAATTGGAAATAATATAATATGAGTGTTTATGATGCTGCTCGGGGCTGATGTGATACCCAACATCATGCAAAAGGGAGGCGGCTTCAAGAAGCTCCCGTTCTGCATCTGTAAGAGATGTAAGGGGCAATAACTGGTCAAATAAGGTAAGTGACAGCTCTTTTACATGATGTGCATGTGGCATGTTCACTTTGTAGAGTTCCGTCAGGTAGTATATTGTTTCCGAACGTAGTCTGCTCAAGTGATGAAACGCCTTAATATCAGCATCTTTTTGAACTGTATCGAAAAGAATCCCTTCTCTCAGTGCATAGGCAGATAATGTAAGGCGTTGGATATTAAGATTAACAACTATCTGCTCCAGTATCAAAGCACCGCCAAGAATAATATCTGCCCGTCTTGGTTCCATACCATCCAAAGCAGCGCGTTTTTCTGAACTTTCGGCAGAAGCCAGTAAATTTACGGCACTTAAAAGTTCTTCTCTTGTGATATGAACCCCATTCATAACCTCGGGCACTCTCTTACCTTTGGCAGCAAGTGCCATAGAAGCAAGGGTATGTGCTGTCCCGGAAGTTGCAATGGCAGTTTCAAAACCTGATTCAAGAATCTGACCGAAGGTAGGCATCAAATCCCCTTTGATGTATTCCCTGCACGCATTTACCTGCTCCGGTGTTGTAGGTTCTTCACTAAAAAAACGTTGTGATAAACGTATTGCACCAAGTTTTGCTGAATGGATAAACTGATGCTCCCCTTTTTGTCCGATAACCGTTTCTGTACTCCCGCCTCCTATATCAATTACCAGGCACCGTTTCGAAAGTATAGGCAGAGCATGTAATGCTCCAACATAAATAAGCCGACCTTCCTCCACACCAGATACTACCTCTATGTGAATCCCTGTCGCTTCTGCAACAAGATGAACAAACTCTTCCCTGTTTGCAGCCTCGCGGACAGCACTGGTAGCAATAGCTCTAATTGGGGCTTTTACTTTCCTTGCCATTACCGAAAACCGTTTGAGTGCATCCAGACCACGTTCCATTGCACCCAACGAAAGAAGTTTCATATCACCTGAGCCAGAACCCAATCGCACCATTTCCTTAGCGCGGGAATGAATTTGCAGAATCCCCTTGTCGTTCACGGACGCAATAACCAAGTGAAAGGAATTTGTACCGACATCTATTGCAGCAATCAGTGGAGCTGGTTTCATTTATTCTTACTTTCCGGCTTTTTAGCCTCACCTTTCAATACTTGCACATTATCTTTTTCGTAAAGAACTTCTTCTTTTGGTTTTGAGTTTTGTTTTGATTTCGGACGAGAAACATTGCCAACAAAAAACCGTCTGAGCGCACCTAAGACATAGGTGGTTACAAAAATCACACCTACAACAACCAGCAAAGAAAGAATGATAAATCTTGACATGTACAGGATATTATTTTTTCAAACAAGGCAGAGAGTTCTGCTTTAACTATCTCAGTATCCGTAACTTTTTAACATGGTTTTATTATTTCGCCAATTATCGCGAACTTTCACGAACAACTCGAGGAATACAGGTTTTTCCAAATGTTTTTCGATTTTAATCCGCGCCCTAAGTCCTAATGCTTTTAATTTCTGCCCCTTAGCTCCGATGATTATTCCTTTTTGAGTTTCCCGTTCTATGATCAGTTCTGCACCTATATACCATTTACCTTCTTCTCGTTCCCGGAACTCGGTTATGTTTACTTCGCAGGAATATGGGATTTCCTGCCCGTATTCCAAGAAAATCGTCTCACGGATTATCTCTGCCACGAAAAATCGTTCGGGTTGGTCACTAAGGAAATCTTCATCGTACAGGAATTCACCTTCAGGTAAATACTTGGCTATTGTCTTTACCAGATCATCAACAAACTTGTTTTGAAGTGCAGAAATCGGCAAATACTCTTTAAAAATCCCTAACTTCTCAAATTCAAGGATTAATGGAAGCACAGCTTTTCTGTCCGGCAGTGCATCAGTTTTATTGATTGCAAGCAAAATCGGTTTGTTCGTTTGCTTCAATACTTCCATAAACTCTTCAGTAAGATAATTGAGCGCATGGAGTCCGTGTGTTGCATCAGCAAGTACTACAATTACGTCCGCTTCTTCGATAGATTTGTGAACAGAATCCATCATCGAACGCTGCATCTCATATCTTGGTACAAGCGCACCGGGTGTATCCAGAAACACTATTTGAACATTATCTGCCGTGTATATTCCCAGCACATTTTTCCGAGTCGTTTGCGGCTTAGGAGTCACAATCGAGAGCTTTGCCCCTACGATTGCATTCATAAGGGTGGATTTTCCTACATTCGGCTTTCCGATGATTGCTACATAGCCAATTTTAGGCATAATTTCTCTGAAAATGAACAAATTTCAGATTATAGTTCTGAATTTTCCTGTAAATCAACCAACAACCGATTTTCTATTATCTCTCCATTACAAATATGTTCAGAAACTATTCTTGAACCTATTTTAGGGCTTACCTCTCTGTACCAAACTCCATCAGGATATACGATTACAATCGGACCTTTACCACATTGCCCTGTACACGATGTACGTGTAATCAAGATTTCATCATCTTTGTCCAAGTCCTTGGCTGTTTCTTTTATACGTTTGGCAACTTTATCCGCTCCATCTGCTGAACATGACTTTCCTTCGCAAATCAATACGTGATGGCGAACTTGATGGAGTTTTTTCGCACTCATAGTAATTACGTGAATTGATTACATTAGTCTTGTGGTTTAGGTCGCTCCCGCAATGTAATCTTATTATAAATATAATTGCTAAGTTCCTTACCTACACGGTTTCCTTCATTACAGGCTTTTGCATAATGAATCCCCGCGTACACCCTGCTGTTTGACGCTTCCCAAGCTGCGTCCAAGAATGAATTGAATTTACGAATCGGGAAGCCGAATTGAACCTCTGTATTATCAACAAAAGGAATTTTATCCCCCAGTAGCAACGTAAGCATTTGTGCTGCACAAGCAGAAATTGTACTGTGTCCGCTTGTATGTTCCGGGAATGGCGGAGTATCAAATATAGGTTTCCATGTAGAATCTATATACCTGTTTATATAGGTAATCGGCCGAATAGTATTACTTCTGTATTTCTCATCCCAACAATTGATAAACCCGTCGAACATTGAGATTGCAACAAGATTATACACCTCCAAACATTCCATCATGTTTTTATCAAGCTGTTTACACCCGATTGCAGCAATATTCATCCAATGCCCGCCGGGAGAAATCTGACGCTGATTAAACATAAAATGCCCTTCGTGAAAATTCTTTATCGGGCTGTCGTCCCAATATCTGCCCATAAGTTCCTGTTCTTTCGTAAGGGATTTTGAAAGTATATATACCTGCATATTTTGATCGTAGAAGGGAGATCCTTTCTCTTTGCTGAAAGGTGTAGGGGCAATCGGACGAAATTGAGCCGCAGAATCCATCACCATGCAGCGCATATATCTAAAGTACGGGTCGAGAGGATCTGGAAAATCCGGTGGGGTTGGTTCCCATTTATCTTCCCCGCGAGGGAAATTATAACGGGGACGACCTTGATTCTTTGTATGCCCATCCACCAATAGCCATACGATTATATGCTTACCGACCGATTCGCCATATTCTTTTGAATGATTGATAACTTCTTTAGGAACTCCTTCGGCTTCTATTTGTTCTATTTGTGCCTTGTACATTGAATCCGCCAAAAAAGCACGGTAAAGCATCTTGTTAACAACTGTGCGGTATGCCTGAATAGCACATACGCGCCAATCATACACCAACCCGCTCTTTGGACTTGGCGTTTCTTTCAGTCCGGTCAATTGTCCGGCAAGTGAATGATACTCATTCGAGAACCCAACACGTGCCGCTTCATACGCAGCAATGTTCGGATAGCTGCAATTACGCTTTGAAACTGCCGGAGAAAACCCATCGAGCATGGTTATATTCGCTATCATCTGATTCCAATCATGAATATAACGGGCACCCTTAACATTGCAAACAGTTGAAAGAGAATCTTGATTTTGTGAAAAAGCAAGTGATTGCCAACTCACAAGTATAGCAAGGAATACAAGGAAATTTCTTAAATTTTTCATACTATTTAGGATTTGATGAAATTGGATAATAAAATCAGGATAATAAATCGAACGTATTATAAATATGTATGAGAGTCGCTTCACGTTAATGACGTATAACTTACGATTACAATCTAACCGGCATCACAAGCATCAAAAGAGTGTTATCGGTTCCGGTAGGTCTTATTAGTGCTGCTCGGGTTGGAGTGGAGCAACTCAAGGTAACTTCTGCATGTGGATCGTCGGTAATAAGGTGTTGCAGAGCTTCTACTATATAGATATAATTGAACCCTATTTCGAACGCTTCACCGTCGTAATCGCACACAACTGTTTCCGATGCCTTGCTTCCGGTATCATCATCCGAACCACTGATAGTAATCGTTTTTTTATCTACTCTCAACCGGATTTGATGTGATGCATCACTTGTAAAAATAGCCACACGCTTTACAGCAGATAACAGTTCCTTAGGGTTGATTGAAACTGCTTTATCATTATCGGTAGGAATAACGTTTTCATAGGGCGGAAAACGCTCATCAAT
>CALMMI010000575.1 GCA_937868245.1 uncultured Ignavibacteria bacterium
GCCTTAATAATTCTGAAGAAAAGCTTCGAAAGATTGCGATAGGAAACATTGCTAATAAATGGCGCATCGGGTATTTGGGTTTTTTCGACTGTGACTGCTAATTCTTTTTGAAGAATCTGACTTTGAAGTGCCTTGCAGTTTATTGCACCACGTGAATTAGGAAAACGCTTAATTGCATCCTTGCAAAGCTCCATTGCTTTTTCGTAGTGTTCAGTATTGAATTCTTCCTGTGCAATTGAATAATGAGCCAGTGTAGAAATTGGAAAAGCGGAGTACTTGGTTGCAATCTTCTCTAATGATGATAAATAAATCGAATCTTTGGTCTGGTTTGATGTAATCGTACGAGCAAACTGCAAACGGAGTATATCAGCATCCACAAGTGCATCCGGTGATTTATCAGCAAAGTGAAATTTAAGTAAATCTTGGAATAGCTTGATAATAACATAGTTGTGATTTCCTTGTTCAAGTGCCTTCTTTGATTCCGGAGATGTTGTAAAAGCAGTATTGTTAATGAACTCTTCTATTGCAGCCAATGCAGTCAAATCAGTAAGTTCCGGTGATGCTTGCGAAGTAAGTGTTTGGCTTTGCTGTAAAAACTCAATTGTTCTATGTGTCAGAATATCGAACATTGTTGGACGGTATATTTCCGATTCTTTATTCTTAGTAAGGAGTAACGGGTAGTCTTTTACCAAAGCAGTCTTAAGTATTTGAATATTAGCAAATGCAGCCATATAATGAAACCGGGCAGTATCTCGGAGAGTTTTAGAATCCCAAGTTCTGAAATCGTCTTTATTGATGTCCTGAGTTTCTGTTCTTTGAGTGAATTTCCAGCTATTGTTCAAATAATATGTCCAATACATTTCTCCCAGTAACGATTCGAACAGGGCACGCGAAAGAGGGGAGGATGAATTTGAAATTTCACCTTTCAGTTCCTTTACAAGGATGAGTTCACCATTTTCATCAAGTTGGGCAGTAAGACCTATTTTATAACTTGCTGCCTTTATGATTTGTTGTTCGTTTCGCTCGGTTTTTGCTTTTTCATAGATTTTCTGCACAATTTCCAGTGCTGACTTTGGACGTTGTTTTTCTAAATGCTCGTCAACTGCTTTCCATTCAGATGAGAAATTGTCGGAAGCAGCTGTAACTGGACGAATGAAGACTAAGAGAAGAATCAATAAAGAAAGGTGTAAGCGCATAAATGTATTAGTAATTGAAACATTCATTTTCATTTACTTCCTTGCTATAAGAACCAAGTAACAGGTAATCACTGCAACAATTTGGAAGAAAGAAAATGTTCACATCTGTTTAAATATAGACAATAAATAGTTTTTAGCCGGTATGAATAGCGGTCATTGTTGAAAAATTACATGTGTCCCAACTATCAATTCTACGTATAATGATGTTTATGAATACAGAGGAAATTAAACCTCTAAAAGTTACATTGAGTAGAGTACTAGCTCAAAAGTTTATCCAATACGAAACCATTTCAAACGAAAAAATATAATTTGGTACGAAAAGAATATTTCATTAATTTAGACTTAATCTAAATAAAGATTCTTTTAGTTTTAATCAAAGTTTATGATTGGTCATCAATCAGTTCTTTGTTTACAGTGTTATGCAGATTGTTTTTAAGAACTTTTTCAACCTGTGCTTAAGCGATAGGACAAGGCGATTGAGACTTAGATAGTTCCTTGAGTCTCAAATGATTGATTTGATTTCTTCATAAATTTTGCAAAATTTCAACTAAAATTAAATACAAACTTCATTATTAGCCGTCTTATTCTACAAAATGCACTTACATCCACACTCAATCGAACTCTCGTCGTGTTATCTCGGCTCGGTATTTTACTGTTTGGGCTGCGAAATGATTCAGATAGAATTTGGTAATTTATTGATTGAATTGAAGTTCAATGAATTTCTAAAATTCAAGTCCTTTTTGCAAGAGTCTGATTTCAAAAAGGTGGAAGCAGAGAATCAAAATTTACCCTATAACCGGAAATTAGTTTGGCAATTTACTCAATCAAGCATAAAGG
>CALMMI010000576.1 GCA_937868245.1 uncultured Ignavibacteria bacterium
TGAGAGTTTCTGATGCCACTAATGCATCTACAAATGACGTATCCGATGCTACGTTCTCAATTTTAACGATTCCTGTAATTCTCACTCAACCAAAACCCGATTCTGTTTGTGCAGGGGGAACTGTCACATTTTCAGTTGTAACAGATAATCTTCCCGGCTATACATATCAGTGGAGAAGGAACACCGTACCAATTCAGGGTGCTACTACTACCTCTTATACAATAGCTAACGCCCAACAATCAAATGTTGCAGATTATGATGTAATTGTTACCGGGTGCACCCCTGTAACAAGTGCTATGGCATTTTTCCAGTTAAATACACCGCCTGCTATTGTATCTCAACAGAATGATACAGCTGTCTGCAAAGGAAGTCCTGTTGTACTTACATGCAATGCAACCGGCACAACATTAACCTATCAATGGAAGAAAAATGGTACAAATATCACCGGTGCTACTTCCTCATCATTGTCAATTGCGGCTGTAAATCCAGCCGATACAGGAAACTATACCGTAACTGTAAGTGGTAAATGTCCTGGTCCACAAACAAGTAATCCAATCAATCTTCGATTTACCACAGCTCCTATTTTTGTAAACCCACCCAGGGATACAACAGTATGTTTAGGTGAAACAGTGCAATTTACAGCTATAGCAAACGGCAACGACATTACCTATCAATGGCGTAAAGATGGAAAAAATATCGAGAATGCAGTTGGTAACAGTTTGGCTGTGATTCATGTAACTGCAGCGGAAGCAGGAAACTACGATGTTATTGCAAAAAATTCATGTAATTTAACTACAATCAGCAGCGTTGCAGTTTTGAAAACACGTGAAGCCGCAGTAATTACTTTACAACCAAAAGATACAAGTGCTCAGGCAGGGATTTCTGTTGGAATTACTGTGGGAGTTTCAGGTTCGGTACTGAAATATCAATGGCAGAAAAACGGAGTAAACCGTCCAGCTGATACTCTGTCCACAATTTCATTTGCAGCAGTTAAAGTTTCCGACACAGGCAGTTACAAATGTATCATCAAGACACCTTGTGGGAATTTGGAAAGTGCTGTAGCTAAACTAAAAGTTACTGCACCTCCGGCGGGTGCGGCTTTAGCTTTAAATGTTGGTACTATCGACTTCAGTTGTTTGAAGCGTACAATGACCAAAGATACTACAATTAAGGTTTCTAATGTTGGCGGACAACCACTGAATATTTCAGATGTCTTGATTTCAGGTACGGATGCATCTGAGTATTCTATTACAGTTGGTGGGGGTGCTCATACGATTCAACCAAATCAATCTATGATGCTTACAGTACGGTTCAAACCAACTGCCAAGGGCTTTAGAAATGCGGTTCTTGAGTTTGTGAGCAATACATCCACAGCTTCGCCAAAACTTCAGCTAACAGGAAAAGGATGTGCAGGGGTATTATCATTTGCATCAAGTGTTAATGCAGGTAAAAGCGATGTTGGTAAGGTGCACGATACAACATTTGTAATTTGTAATACCGGAGATTATGAATTATTCATTTCGTCAGTAATGATTAATGGTGAAAATAAATCTGATTTTCAAGTAAAAAGCATGGTATTCCCCATAATTCTTCAGCCAAATCAATGCGACACATTCATTGTAAGCTTTAACCCGAGTGGGGAAGGGACAAGAACAGCAACCCTTGCCTTTAATGTAGATGAAGACACACCAAACGGGATGAATTTAGAAGGTTTCGGAAATATATTTATTGGTGTAAATGACGGTAATATCAGCACCACTGATGTATCTGTCTATCCGAATCCTTCAACAGGGAAAATTGTTTTTTCTGGATCAGTAGCTTCACCGATGCCTGTCAAGCTCCGTATTTTCG
>CALMMI010000577.1 GCA_937868245.1 uncultured Ignavibacteria bacterium
TAAGAATTCATAGCTTTCTGTTTCATAAACTAACCCTACAAGTAAGATTACAAATTTATAATCAAATTAGGAATTATATATAGTAGTGTACACCAAAAAAATAAAAATTACCTTAAAATCGATTTTATATTTCTATTTCTAATAATATTTGTAATTATTAAACGTTATATGGGTGCAGGTTCAAATTAATTATATGGTAAAAAATTTGTAATTTTAACAAAATGCTCTCTCATTAGAGTAGATATGAGATGATAGAAGAATAAACGAATTATAGTTTTTTATTGTTTGTCGATATTTCTTAAATGTTTTATTTTAAATTCAGGGGTATAAAATGAAAGCTCTTCAAGAAAAACTTGAGAACTTAAACAAGCTTAGTGGTAAATTAAGCAAAAAATACGAAAAGTTAGACGAAAAATACGAAAAGCTTCGTAAAAAGGCGGAAAGGTTAAATGAGCAAGCAATGTTGATAAATGCAGCTTATGAACTTTTGAACCCTCAAGGTGAACGTACCGATAAACTTGCCCATCGGCAAGGTACTTCGGTGAAGAAGCAAGAAATAGCATATATTGATTCTGATGATAATTCAATTGTTGAAAACGAATTAGAGCAGATTGTTGTGGTTGTTAGCCCACTTGAATATCAAGAAAACGCACCCAAACGACGTGGAAGACCTGCAGGTGCAAAAAATAAGCAAACCTTAATTTCAGATACAACCGATGAATCTTCATCTGAAGAAACAGACGATGAATCTGATGGTAGTAAAGTAAGAAGAAGAGGCAGACCACCAGGAGCAAAGAATAAAAAACTTTCAGCAAGTGCTAAAAAAGCAAAAAGATTAGCTCTTAGAGCAGTGTCATCCGAAGATGCTTCGGATAGTACACCTAAAAGACGTGGCAGACCGCCGGGAGTGAAGAATGGGCAAACCTCTGCAAGTTTAGATGTATCTAACGAGATTGTACAAAACTCAATGTCTGGAATGACTTCTTCTGATGTTCAGTCCGAGACTCCAAAAAGACGTGGCAGACCTCCTGGAGCAAAAAATATTAACTCGACGCCATCTTTAAATCGCTCACAAGCTATCGAAGATACCTCAGGGGATGTTACAGAAAGCGCAGATACACAAGATTCAGAACCAAGAAGACGCGGCAGACCTCCGGGAGCTAAAAATTTGAAACCTGCAAAAGCTGCAAAAAAAGTAAAATCAACTGATGATATTAGTAGCGATGAAACAGAACCTGTAATTAGAAAAAAAGGCAGACCTCCTGGTGCTAAAAATAAGAAGAAAAAAAGAGCAGGCAGACCTCCAGGAGCAAAGAACAAAACCAAATAAAATCTATACGGATGTATTAGATTCACTGCAAAAAAGGTGTTTTAATGAACATCTGATTAATGTAAATGGTTTTACAGTGTAGGATGTTATGAGTTCATTTGTTATAAGCGGTAATGTAGTGGATATTCGCAGCAGGAGGATATATCCTGCTTCAGTAGAAGTACGTGATGGAATTATTACAACAATAACCCCGACAGTAGATAAATATAATCAATTTATCCTGCCGGGGTTTATTGATGCGCATGTGCATATCGAAAGTTCGATGATAGTTCCAAGCGAATTTGCACGTTTAGCCGTTGTACATGGAACAGTTGCAACAGTTTCCGACCCTCACGAAATTGCAAATGTGTTGGGGATTCAGGGTGTAGAGTACATGATTGACAATGGAGCAAAAACTCCGTTTAAGTTTAATTTAGGTGCGCCAAGTTGCGTCCCGGCTACTATGTTTGAAACGGCAGGGGCAACGCTTACTGCTGATGATATCGAAACACTGTTCAAAAGGAAAGAAGTCCGGTATTTAAGTGAAATGATGAACTTTCCGGGTGTGTTGAACAATGATACAGAGGTAATGGAAAAGTTGGCGATTGCAAAGAGATACAACCGACCAATTGATGGTCATGCACCGGGTTTGAAAGGCGATGCAGCAAAAGCTTATGCAGATGCAGGGATTTCCACAGACCATGAATGCTATACTATTGAAGAAGCATTGGACAAGCTGGAATATGGCATGAAGATATTGATTCGTGAGGGGTCTGCTGCAAAGAACTTTGATGCACTCCACCCACTCCTAAAGGAACATTCGGATTCATGTATGTTTTGTAGCGACGACAAGCATCCGGATTCTTTGGTCTCAGGTCATATCAATGAACTTGTGAAACGTTCAGTGCGATTGGGATATGATGTTTTTAATGTTCTTCGGGTAGCATGTGTAAATCCTATAGAACATTACAAATTGGAAGTAGGGCAGTTGAACATTGGTGATGCCGCAGATTTCATTTGTGTAGAAAATCTTGAGGATTTTAAGGTTCTCAAAACATATATTGATGGGAAATTAGTGGCAGAAAACGGGAAAAGTTTAATCCCCAAAGTTCCGGTAAATATTGTCAATAATTTTTCAGTAAGCCCTAAATCTGTTGATGATTTTCGAATACCTGCCGGCAAAGGAAAATTAAGGGTGATTGAAGCTCTTGACGGTCAGCTCATTACAAATAAAATATTTGCCGATGGAAATATTGATAAAGATCAAACCGTAAGTGATGTTATAAATGATATTCTAAAAATTGCAGTTGTTAACAGATACAATGAAGCTAAGGTTGCTGTTGGTTTTGTAAAGGGATTCGGGTTAAGGAAGGGGGCAATTGCCTCTTCGGTAGCACACGATTCACATAATATCATTGCTGTTGGTGTAACAGATAGTGATTTGTGCAAAGCTGTGAATGCAGTAATTAAATATAAGGGTGGGATTTCTGTAATTGAAGGGGAGAACGAGGATGTTTTGCCTCTTCCTGTTGCCGGGATTATGAGTGCCGAGGACGGATATGAAGTAGCAACATCGTATTCGCACCTAGATACAAAAGCTAAGAAGCTCGGTTCAACACTCTCTGCGCCATTCATGACGCTTTCATTTATGGGATTGCTTGTAATCCCTGCTCTAAAACTAAGTGACAAGGGGCTTTTCGACGGGAAAAATTTCAAGTTTACAAATATTTGGACAGAATAGTCGTTTATTATTGCGAAAAAATACATCCTTACACATTTCAAATTATACAGTACGTATGCAACAAATTCAATCGATTACAGCTTCTGAACTGAAAGAACGTTTAGCTCAAGATAACGATATAGTTTTATTAGATGTTAGAGAACCATCCGAACATGCCGAAAAAAACATCAGCAACTCGCTACTCATACCCCTTGGTGAAATACCAGCCAGAATTTCTGAACTTGAACCCTATAAAAATCGTGAAATTGTAGTATATTGCCGTAGTGGCAACCGTAGCGGGCAAGCATGTGCATATCTGGGACAATACGGATATACCGTGGTAAATTTGACGGGTGGAATGTTGAAATGGTAGTTTTTGAGACACATAATAAACCTTTTAACGGTTTATCATGTCATGGAGGGAGCTATTAATCAACAGTATATTCTTCGGTTCCCAAGAAATTAAGAAAAACTTTTTTTATTTTTTATTCAAATTATTTCATTAGTAGGAGTATCTTTTATGAAATTAACGATGTTAATTATGATGTTTGCAGTAGTTGCTTTGGTTGCAACTGCAGGAGACAAAAACAAAAATGTTCAACCCAAAGGAGAAAAGGCAAAGATGAAACCACAATACGTAATAACAGTAACTCAAGCAGGAAAAACGCTCGGAGATATAGTTCTTGAATTAAATCCTGAAATTGCTCCAAAGCATTGCGCTAATTTCGACAGTTTGGTAACTGCCAAGTTTTACGATGGAACTGCATTCCACAGAGTTATCCCGGGCTTCATGATTCAAGGTGGCGATCCGAATACAAAAACAGACAATGTATCTTCATGGGGTATGGGCGATCCTTCACAAAAGAGAGTTCCTGCCGAGTTTAACCCTACTCCCCACGTAAGAGGTATTCTATCAGCAGCACGCAGCAGTGATCCGAACAGTGCAACATCACAATTCTTCATTTGTGTTGCAGATGCACCTTCCTTGAATAATCAATATACTGTGTACGGTCATGTTGTTAGCGGTATGGAAGTTGCAGACAAAATTGTAAATTCCCCACGCAATAATCAAGATCGTCCGAACGAGAAAATTGTGATGAAAATCAAGAAGAAGTAAGTTGATTGATTTCTGCTTACGTTTCTTCGTTAGTTACTAAGGCAAATCTAAAGTATATAATACTCGAACTCTGTATTCACTTGTAAGTGTGATTTGAATACTTCCGGGTATCAATTGAAAATCAAATTATAATTACGTATATATGATTATGAAGAAATCGAGTATAACTATCGCTTTTTTGTTTGCATTGTTGCTAACGTATAGAATTGGGTTTGCCCAACCGTCGATAGTAGCTGCCCAACCTGATGCCGTAGTTACAGATATTGTAACAATAGTAACTTCAAAAGGTACTATTGTGGTTGGTCTCTACGGAATTGATGCTCCCAAAACGGTAGCAAATTTTGTAGGGCTGGCAGAAAAGGGGTTCTACAATGGAATTCTTTTTCATAGAGTTGCAGAAGGATTTGTAATTCAGGCAGGCGACCCTGCTACAAAAGACTCAACACTTCGTGCAAAATGGGGCAGAGGCGGGACCAGTATTTATGGCGGGAAATTCGAGGATGAGCTTAACAAGGATACACCGAGCTATCAAAAAGGGTATGCTCAAGGTGTGCTTGCAATG
>CALMMI010000578.1 GCA_937868245.1 uncultured Ignavibacteria bacterium
CCGATTGGAACAATGTCCTGCATAATTTAGCCGAAGAAGAACAAGCCGAATATATAAGTAATTTTCTGGTTAAATTACCGGAACGGAAGAGAAACGTAATGATGATGTATTACTACGAAGAGTTAACTTTCAAGGAGATAGGTCAGGTGCTTAATGTTACTGAGAGTCGCATCTGCCAGATTCACAGCCAAGTGGTTCACGACCTGCGTCTAAAACTGAAAGCGTTTGAAAATGCTTAATGACTCAATCCGTGCCCGTTTAGAATCCATGACACAGCTTCCGGCAATTCCTGCCGTTGCATCAATTGTTCTCCAGGCGATCGACAATCCTGAAACCAGCGGAATAATTCTTGCAAAACTTATTGAACGTGATCCTGCGCTTACCGCTCGTGTTCTTGCAGTGGCTAACTCACCGTTTTATGGTTTTTCTCGGAAAATTTCAACTGTTGAACTTGCTATTGTTTTACTTGGGCTTAGTACAATCAAAGAAATCATAATCAGTTTGATTCTTCAAGGTGTGTTTGCCCGTGTTAAAAATCAGATTTTCGACATCAATACATTTTGGAGATATTCTGTTTTCTGCGGATCTACTGCACGTTTTCTTGCCCGAAGGTTAGGATACCGTGTGGCAGGTGAAGCATTTGTGGCGGGATTGATGCACGATGTAGGCGTATTGATTCTTGCTGAGTATTTCACAAAGGAATTTCAGCAAATACAGGAGCATCAACGTAAATGGGGAGTTTCGTTTGTAGAAGCCGAGCTTACGATACTGCAATGCAACCACACAGATATTGGGGCGTGGTTTGCTGAAAAATGGCAATTGCCTCCTCAGCTGATAGAATCCTTGTATTACCATCATTCTATTGACCATACTGATAAAGTACCACTGGCACATGCTTCTGTCCATGTAAATAAAGTACCGGTTTCTGCTCAGGAAAAGGTGTTCTACCTTCATCAGGAAATCGATCAACCCTTAACCGCACTAGTTGCATTATCCGAACTTTTTGCAGAAGAATTAGGTTACAAAAAATGGGCAAATGAATCCGAAAATACTTCACCCCTGTATATCCCGACTACCCTTATCGAACAGTTGACCAGTATCGAAATGAAAGAATATCTGGGTAATCAATTGCAAGACCGTTTGGTGGAAGAATTTGAATCGGCAGTAGAGTTTGCAAGGATTTAAGTAACTGCAATAATTGAGTGCCACTCAATTATGTACTTTAAATAAATTGTATATATGGTTGGTAATTAAATTGATTGTAAACATAAATCTTCACTTCGTAAGACTCCTTTGAAACGACAGAATGTTTAATTTTTTATTTCGTGTATTGCTATCAAAAATACCAATTTTCTTCATTAAGGAGGATTAAGCCAAGATAACCACCTTAACTATTTGTAGAATTCCCCTGGAAAAAATAAAAAATTAAAAAAAAGCTTGCATGAATTGTCAATCATTATGTAATTTTGCAAAAAAGGAAATGATACCGTTGTATTATCCACAATTAAGGAACTTCATGGTCAATATTTACTCTCGCTTTGGGGACATATAAGCCAAGCAAGTAATATTTATTTCTTTATAGAGAGTAAACTTCATGAATCAATCCCGTCTGAAGATTCTTTTCCTTTCTCCGCGTTTTCCCTTTCCGTTAATTGGTGGCGACCATGTAAAATGTTACCACCTGCTCAAACATCTAAGTACCAACCATGATGTAACGCTTGTTACATTTAATCACGGCGATAAACCATCTCAAGAACAAATAAACAGCATCGAAGGTTTAGGAGTGCGTCTCGTTGCGTTGCCCCTTTATCCATATAAAGCTGCAATTGGTTGTGTGCGAACACTTTTTACCGATATGCCACTCGAAATTGCATTCTATTATGGCGATGCCTTTGCTGAGGCAGTGGAGAAACTTTGTTCGGAAAATCAATTTGATTTGGGAATTTCATTCTTCATGCGCTCGGCGGAGTATATACGGCACAAAAACTTTCCAAAAATTCTTGTTGCGGAGGATTGCCGCACCATGTACCAGCAGAGGTCGTTCGAGGTCAGTTCTTCCTTTAAACAAAAATTGGTTCGTTGGTGGGATGTCCGCAAATTACGGAAATACGAACCGTGGATTGTGAATGATTTCGACCGTACTACCCTTGTAACCAGAGAAGATATAGCTGCTATGCAACGGCAAAATGCGTATGCCGATTACCGTTTACTTACCAACGGTGTTAATCTGTCTGAATTTCCTGCAAACCTTTCTCATGAAGGAAGGCATACAGTATTATTCGCAGGAAAATTAAATGTATGGGCAAATGAAATGATGGTGAAATCCATCATCAAGGATATTGCCCCAAAGGTTCATGAATCAATGCCGGATACTATTTTTCAAATCGTTGGTGCAAACCCTACAAAAACTATTACTCAGCTTGCAGAAAGTTATCCGATTGCCGGACGTATTCAAATTGTGGGCACTGTGCCCCGTTTACAGGAGTATTACCAAAAGGCTGCTGTATTTATCCATCCGCATTCCGGGGCTTCGGGGATTCAAAATAAATTATTGGAGGCAATGGCATCCGGATGTCCGGTGGTAACATCGCCTACCGGAGCTCAAGGGATACCTGTAGTTGCAGGAAGAGATTACCTGATGGGCAAAAATGCAACTGAGCTTGCTGAAAATGTGATTAGCCTTCTTAAAAATCAGGGATTGCGGGAAACTATTGCCAAAAACGCAAGATTGCAAATAGAAAAGCATCACTCTTGGGAAGCAATTTACGAGGCATTTGATGTAATCATCGATGAAATAGTTCCAAGACAAGTAAGTAATAATGGTAAGGCTAATGAGTCTATACTCGAAAACGTTTACGAACATAACAAGTGAGCATGAGAGCATTCTTTTTCGATAGAGATGGAATAGTAAACAAACGTAAAATTGGCGGGTATATCCAAACTCCTGATGAGTTTGTTTTTAATGAGGAATTTTTTGAAATATTTACTAAGATTGCGCTTCAAGGTTATCTTACAATTATCATCACAAACCAGCAGGGAATAGGGAAGGGATTGATGAGCGAGAATACTTTGAACGAAATTCACAGTGAAATGCAAAGAACCCTTCTCGAAAAAACAGGATATAAATTCGATGGCATATATTTTTGCCCGGATCTTGACGGAAAAAAGAGTAGCCGACGGAAACCTGCTCCCGGGATGATAAACGAGGCAATTCGTGATTTTGATATTGACAGAAAAGAATCATGGATGCTTGGTGATTCACCGTCGGATGTAGAGGCAGGAAAGACAGCAGGATGCAAAACAATTTTGATTGGTGATTACCCTTCTGAATTTCCCGATGCTGACTTTGTTTTTGCATCCTTACATGAATTGTCAGAACAATTAGAATTTCTCTTAACAAATAATGAGGTCGAACAATGAATTATTGGCTCGTTAAATCCGAACCCGAGAAATATTCATGGGATCAATTGGTAAAAGACGGCGTAACGCAATGGGATGGCGTACGCAACTATGCTGCACGTAA
Source organism: uncultured Ignavibacteria bacterium (assembly GCA_937868245.1). Classification (GTDB taxonomy): domain Bacteria; phylum Bacteroidota; class Ignavibacteria; order Kapaibacteriales; family UBA961; genus JADJXV01. The sequence continues at coordinate 3,524 of CALMMI010000578.1, forward strand.
TAACCTAAGAACAATGAAAGAAGGTGATGAAGTATTGTTCTATCACAGCAGGGAAGGTTTGGAAATTGTAGGGATTGCAAAAGTTACCAAAGAACATTACCCAGACCCTACAGCAACCGAAGGTGATTGGTCGGCAGTTCAAATTTCTCCATACCGCAAATTGGATAAGCCGGTAACACTTACACAAATAAAAGCTGATGAGAGCTTGAAAGATATAAGTTTGGTGAAACTCGGGCGGCTTTCGGTAGGGGCGATAACTCCTGAAGAATTTAAGATTATAACCGAGAAGTATCAGAAGTGATGTGAATACGAGATTTTAAGAAAGACGTTCCTGTTTGGGTACGTCTTTTTTTTTATGGAGAGGCAGGAGGCTTTAGCCCTGTAAGGGCAACCTGCTTGTAGAAAATGTTCATTGTTTATTATAGCTCCATCGGAGCGACCTGTTTTAAGTACTACAAACAGGTCGCTCCGATGGAGCTTTTTATTGCTGGAGATATTTCGCTACAAGCAGGTCGCCCATACAGGGCTTAAGAAAAATAATTACGAAGAGAAATCAAAAAAAAAAAGACGAACCTTTAAAAGGTTCGTCTTTCACATTATATATGCCTGAAACTATTCCTCAATGCAACCGACGATGCACCGAAGTAATCACACCAAGCACTCGGAAATCATCAGTATCAGTAATTGCAAGCGGTGTATATTTAGGATTCTCTGCTTTTAATACCGGGAAACCACGCTCATCAGTAACAAGACGTTTAATCGTTAAATCACCGTTTACCGACGCTGCTACAATTGTACCCGGCTTCGGCTCGATACTGCAATCAATCACCAGCATATCACCTTCATAAATCCGGGCATCCACCATGCTGTCGCCTGTAGCGATAACAGAGTATGAGTCTTTGGAATTGGGAACCCAATATTTGCTGAAATTAAGCTCAGTTTCAATATCATCATTCACAGGTCGAGCAGGAAAAGCGCAAGGTGCGTTATCAGAAAAATGAAGCAGCACCGTATTGTCAGTC